>NZ_JAAGPQ010000056.1:0-57625 GCF_017104985.1 Paraburkholderia sp. Ac-20342
CATGATCCTCAGGAAGCTGCGGCTTCTTTGCGCCCTTGTTCTGTTCGCTTTGCTCAACCGCTCGACCACTGTCGTCTTCACGGCATGAGGGCTAACGCCGCGCAAAACGAATTATTCAGGCCGGACTTGGTAGGAGCATTCCAGAGCATTGCTCACGTGTTCATCTGCCCGCGTTCGCATCGCGGGAAGTGCGACAAGTAATCGTCGCCCATTTTGCCGGGCCGAAGGTACTCCGCAGTGCAGGATTGTTCTGAAATTTATCGCGAAACATCTGCCAACTGAAGCGACAGATACACGTGGGATAAGCGAGCAGTCCCACCCGCTCTATTGGCCGACAAGGGGGCCCAGGCCTGCCGGACTTTCTGCGTGAGATAGTGGTGCAACGCAGCTATATTTTGTGTATTGGATGAGGTGCGCGCTATCGAGATTTTAGGAGTGAAGCATACGGTCCAAAAGATGCCGTGATTGTGCACCCCGAACCTTGATGCTCCATGCCTTGAGCTTGCGTTGGAGCGCGGAAGATTTGAGTGACATGGCCTAGCATTGCTCGATACCTCAATGGTAGCAACCGCCCCACTTGACGGCAGCTAGTCTCTGAATCTAGGGCATGAACGGCCTCATCCTGAACGACAGCCCTCCTCTTGATAGAGCCGTTTGCGTGGCACAAGGTGCTGCCCCTTGATTTTCAGTACCGTTTTAAGTACTATTTTTATATATTTTGTACTTGAACCGAGGGCGGCTATGAACAATGTGTTGACTGTTGCTGAGCTCAAGCGGCGCGGCATGGCCGCCATTGAGGAAGGCCTACAGCATGGGCCAATCCATATTATGAAACGTAACCGGGCGGCCGCCGTTGTGCTGTCGGAAGAGGAGTATCAACGCCTCATCCATGGGCGCACACAACCAGCGCCGAGTATGACTGCGATGCAATGGCTGTTGCAGCAACCGAGCGCAGGCACACGCGAGAAAGCCGAGATTGACTCAAGCCTGGCAGAGGAGCGCAACTGGTGATCGTTTTTTTTGATGCCAATGCGCTGATCTATTTGCTGGAAGGTAAAGAGCCTTTCGCCAGCCGCGTCCGGGCAGAGCTGGAGGCGGTCTATCGAGCACATCCAGGTGTCGGCTCTGCTGTCAGTCGACTCTCATGGTTCGAGTGTCGTGTAGGCCCGATGAAGACCAACGACGTAACCACGCTGGCGTCGTTCGATGCGTTCTTTGCTCGACCGGATCTGATCTGGCAAGAACTGAATCGAGAAGTGGTGGAGCTGGCTGCCGCAATTCGCGTACGCCATGGATTGCGTACTTCTGATGCACTTCAGGCGGCCTGCTGCTTGCAGTTGGGTTCAGATCACATGTTTTTGACGGGTGACTCCGCATTCCAGAGAGTCCATGCTCTGAACGTGGCTCTACTGACCTGATTTACGGCCTTTGGCACCGAGGACGTGAGGAAAAGATCAGCGCCTGAGCGCGGGAGATGCTGGAGATGAACAATGTGAAAGGGATGACTCTTGCCGAGCGCGCAGGCCGCACGTTTAGTCGGTGGCTGAAGTCGGTCGTTCGTCTGGAAGCCGCTGTGCTGCGAAGCCTTGCGACTGCGGGTATCCCGCGAGCGCTCGTTCTAGCACTCAAGTGGGGCGTGCGCGTCGCGCTCGGGGTCGGGTTGTTGTACTTTGCGCTCGTACCGGCGCTCATCATCCTGTTTCTCGGCTTTTTCCTCGTACCTGGCGGCAATTCAGCACCCTTGGACGACGAAGAGTTTCGTGAGATGGCTGAATTCCATACATTTATAGAAAAGGAGCGCGAGGCGCGAAAGCCGCAACAGCGTGACGGACACTCTGGGTGGGGATGGTATTCCCACGATGATCACGCACTCGATATTGAACATCCCGATGACTTTCTACGTTAGATTCGGGATTAGCTCTTCTTATCTTTTCCTATCTCTTTGAGCTTTGCGTCGACTCGACGGCTAAACTGTTGTGTCCCAATGCTACTGGCTAACTGCCCCGCCATGCCGCCAGCGGACTTGGCTTCGTTTGTCGCGCTCGCTAATCCACCTACAAAACTCCCCGCGCGGATCCCCGCCCAGGAAAGTGCCATCACCCAGAAGCTCGGCAGTACCAGGAACATCGAGGCGCTCACAAAGTTCACCAGCATGTCGCCAAACGCGTTATCCAGCCCCAGGAGCGGATTGAAGTTGGTGTGGGGCCGATCGGCGCCAAATCCCCATCCGTAAAGCGCATTCAGAATTGTGCTGTCTACCCAGCGCGCCAGTTGGTACCAGAAGTCGACGAAGTAGAGCGAAAACTGGACCACACTCATTGTGACGACGGCTTTCAAGTCAAAAGCGCTGAACATCAGTACCAGCGGAATGCAGATCACGAGTGCGGCTTTCAAGAACGACAGTGCCATCGGCAAGGCCTGACGCATCACATCCATGGCAGGAAAGAACCCGAGCGAGCCTATCGCCAAACCTACATCGCCTGCCGCACGGCCCGCCCAGTTCGGCGCCGTCTTGCCGATCTGACCGCCGTAATCCGTGTAGACGCTGCCACTGTTGACGTTCTGCTTGTGAGGCGCCGCGATGGCGCGAATCACCGCATCGTCGGCTTCCTCCCTGGAAATGAAGCTTGCCCACTGGCTGACACGGGTCAGCAAATCTGGGCTGACCTGTTCCAGCAGGCGCGCCCGCAGCCCGTTGCCACCATCGCTCCACCATTGCTGGCAGGTCGGGTAGCCACCGCCGCTCGGAACCTGCGCCAACCCCGCATCCCGTGTGGAATTGTATGGCCAGGCCGTGCGCGGCGTGCGTGAGTGGTAGGTATCGTAGTATCCGGACGTGTTCAGGAATTGACGCGAACCGATCCAGGTGACGTCGTACATTTGCGCCCCATTGAGTGTGGGACGACTCATGAACAATTTGGCTCTTGCCGGACCGTAGCAGTCGTTTGAAAAATCTGCGACCTCTTGAGACAAGATCGGGTCGGCAATACGTGTGCTATCGATGTCCATGCGCATTTGCCGAAGGTCGGTACCACAGGGGATTGCCGCGACGGCGGCGCCGGTGACAGCCTTTGATACAGCGTGAACAAAGAACCACCAGACGGGGATCCGGGCGCTTTGGTGGTTCATGGTCGTAAAGGACTGGCTCCAACCTGTGTCCACGGGTTTCGCGACCATCACCTGGCACTGCTCGGAACGCGTTGTGTCGAACTTGATCGTATCCAGGTTGACTTCGATCATCGGAACGCCGGCGAAGAACATCACCAGAACAGCCACCCACGTCCGGTTCTCGATACGCGCCGCCGAGAGCATCCCTTTATTGCCTTCGTCAGCCCCCTCACCTCGAGCGCGCAACCATTCCTGAACCACGATGGTAACGAAGGGGATCGCGATAAGACTGGTGGCGACCAGGGTGTTCCATATTCCGTTGTGTACCAGCCAGCCAACGAGCGTCAGGTAGTACTCAAGGTAGTCATTGGTGTAAAGGGTGTAGTTCGCCATGGCGGGGACTCGTTACGCTTGACTCAGCCACTGGCTGATTTCCATCAACAACACCCACGGCAGCGCAATCCGCTCCATGAAGCGTACGAGCTCGCGACTCTCCGGATTGCGCTGCAGCAACCGACGGCGAGCCCATATCCAACCACCTGCAGTGACGGCATACACGCACAGACGCCACACGAGAAGATGCAGCCTGTGCTCTTCCAGCCATTGAAGCCAGGCGTCAGCGCTTCCGGCCAGATAGACGCCGATCACGTTGAACGTGAATGCCAGAATAAAGAGCAGCAATGCCCACAGGACGAGGCCGCCCAGCAAGCGTCGATACGGTATTACGGGACGGCGGGGGAGAATGGACATGGTGAACTCCGGGCCTTGTTTGATAGCCGGCCAGTCCGGCCGAGCAGACAACGACTGAGGGAGTTCATCGCATAAGGATTTAGCGAGCGAGCAACAATCCGGTTCCAGGTTCAACCGGATTGTTGTGTCAGGGCGGAGGTCCACCCTAAGCCGTGCTCGAACCCCTCAGCGCGACGAGGAGGTGGCCATCGGCGGGGCCGAGGGGCTGCGGATCAGCCATTTGGTATCACCGCGTTCCGGTCGATGGCTTTTGAATTTCCTGCACACGGTCGCGTACAGTATCGCCTTCATATACGCCCCGTGAGCCTGCGGCCCGGGTGCCGTGGCGCTCAATGATCGTCATCGGTGAATTTGCGGCCAGCGTCCGGCGCAACTCCAACTCAGTCTTGAGATTGTTGATCTCCTGGGCCAGGGCGGCGCTCTCCTGATCGACGGCCTGGGTTGCCAGGTCATTCGCGGCCACGTTCGGCTCTTTCTTCCCGGCCAGGAGCGTACGCTGCAGCAGAAGCGCTTTTTCCAGCACACTGGTCAGCGCAACTTCCGAGGCCAGGCGCTGCCCCAACAGGTCCTGATCCGGCTCGTCGCGCAGGGCTTCGATGACACCTCGGGTGATCGGCAGCGATGCGCTACCGGCCTCTTCTAGGTTTGCGGGCGTCGTCGGCTTCGAACCACTGACCAGAGCCTGCAGCGCCTTGACCTTGACCTCATACTCCTCCTGAATCATTGGCGTCAGGCCAACGCCAGGTGTCGTTTGAGTCTTAGTGCACTGCTCACAGGTACGCTGCTCACGCTCGCCGAGCACGCGGGTCGCCCAGGTCGCGGCGGCTTGAGGAGAGCTCCATGTCTGGCAGGTCAGCCTGTTACCGCACGCACCGTCGCTGACGGATGACGTGTCGGTTGCGCCGCGTCCACTGAGCAGGTTGTAGCCGGCTCGGGTTACGTCACTGACCACCTTGATTGAATTCTGTCCGCTCCCACCTGCGTTGTTCCCGCCAACCCACGGGACGCCGTTGTTACCGCGGCTCTTTTCTGCGTTTTCGACTGCCGCGACCGCGTCGGTGCTCGATACGGCCTGTTTCAGGGCCATGCCCTCGGCAAGCTGACTCCACCCGGTCTGGCCACCGGCCAGGTCGGCCATCCGTTCTGCCATGGAGCGGCACGTCAGCTTGGAACGATCGAAATCGAGCCGCGCCTGGAGCACGCCATTTGTAAGCAAGTTATACAACCCTGGATCCGCGCGTTGAATAATCAGCGCAGGCAAAGAAGCCACTGCGCTGGTGGCATTCTGGATCACGCTCGACATGATGTTCTGGAAGCCGTTGGTGATACCGTTGAGCTGGTTTTGCAGGGTCGTCGACAGACTCAAATCGCCACAGATCAGGTTGCTGTTCCAGCCAAGCCCCACACCGAGGCTCTGCATGTTGCCGGCGCCGCTCATTGACACCGCGCGACCTCCGCCGATGCTATACAGCACGTCGTCACCGATGACCTGGCCAGAGCTGCTGATCGTGCCGTCGCCGATTTGTGTCTGCGCCACTGCCGAGGTGCAAAGCAACGCCAGTGCACTCACCCATACCATCGGCCTGAAGCGCGGGAAGACTCGCGACGTGAAATTGTTACGGCTCATCACTTCATCTCCTACATGAAATCCGTGCTGCCCAGGAACTTCTGCCCCATGCGCTTGCAGCAACTGTAGGGACGCCACAGCGCCCAGGCGTAGTCGCCGCGTGTGGCCTGCGTCAGGGAGTTCGAGTCCGGGAACACCGCACAACTGTTTGACAGGCGCGGTGTCAGCTCCTGCCACTTGCCGGTCGAAATGTTGCCTTCCTCCAGCGCTCCGGCGGGCCAATAGCCTTCTTTTCTTGAAGCCAGAAGCGGTTGGTAGACGTGTGGTTGACCGTTGCGCGTAACGATGTCGCCAGCTCGTTGTGCGACCACGGCGCTTGCTTTATGGTCGTCGACCTGGTGCAGGATGCCGCCGCGCGGGTAGACATTGCCCCACAGGTTTGCAGTCAGCCGTCCCCCGATTTCGCGCATGCCGGGGATCAGCGCCTCGGGATAGGCCAACTCAGGCACGTTGTACCGCCAGGCCAACGTATCGAGGGTGCTCAGCAGGTACGGCATGAGCGGTGTTCCTGCTCCCTCACACGTGTATCCCGAGGCGGCTGCGAATTCGCTGAACACAACGCCCGCGGGGTGACCGATTACGTCTGCATTGCGAAACTTCGCGAGATTGTTCTCGGTGTCCTGGTTGGTTGTGCCATCACCGCCGCCTTGCGCGGTGGAATTCGCTGTGCTCAGCAACTGCAGCTCGAGCCAGGGGTTCTCTCCCGTATTGGCGTAGCTGGAGACAACTGCATCAGGGATGTAGTGGCGCACTTTCACAGAAGTGCGTACGCTGCATCCCCCAAGGCCGCACTGTAGCCAGTAGCAGATCCCGACCACACGATAGTCCAGGCAACTCGGAGACAGCGCCGAGGCGGTAATGGAGACCGTATCAAGGGCGAATGCACCGCCTGCTATGCCAAGGAACAGTGCACCGATAGCGGTGCGCAAAGGGCGAGAGTTGATCATGGAAGCTCCTTCCGGAATCGGGCAATTTTGCTCAGAGCACGCTGCACGTCCGGTTCGCCATAGATCACATAGCGGTGATCTACAACCACGGCGGGCACCTTGGTAATGCCCAAACCCCAGGCCTCGGTCACGCCCTGATAGGCGGAAGCGAAGCGCTGTTGCAAAGCCGTACCGCCCTGTTCCAAACGGCGCCGAACGAGTAGAGCCGCTTGCTCGGCATGGGCCGGCAGTCCCCGGGTCAGTTGGTCGTCCATTTGTTGCGCGGCATCGAGTTCGACTACCTGGACGCCCGCAGGGATGCTGTGGATCGGATGCGTCCGGTCCGAGAAAACGTGAATGTCAGCGGCCAGCACTGGCGATGAGTCGAAGGCCAGTAGAGCAAAGAACAAGAAAACGAATCGGTGCATGGTGGTAAGCCTGAAATCTCATCAGGCGTACAGTCCACCGCACAATGCCTCAGCTCACCACAATCAATCCGTCTCCGGGTCCTTCCGCATTCTGGAGAGCCGATCGGGTAGGAGGCCGGGAGGTCAGGGCCCGGTGCCTCGGCGCCTTCTCCAGGAGGGAGATCAGGCGGCCCCATTGACGAATCCGATTTATCGTACCGCCGTGCGCCAGGACCTTGATTCGCTTTGGTGTGGGTATCACCTGGGACGGTGGTGACCAGGCGCTCGGCATCGATTGGCAGTGCTACCGAACCGTTCGGGCAGACTGTCGGGGAAAGATGCTCCGGCTCAGCGCAGTGCTACCTCGGTATTTCGCCAGCATCGGCGGCTGGCGTTTTCGCCGAGCCAACTTCAGTGCCCTCTACGGTATCCGGCGGGAGGGATAGCCAATCCAGTGCGGAGAGCAGCACATCCTCATCCACGGCCCCCTCGAGCTTGAGTGAGCGACCGGTCTCGCGGTCAAGCAGTCGCAGCGTGGGAGTGGCAGTGATCCCTTCGTCGGTGGCTGCATCGGCCTGCGAGCGCACGACTTCCGCCGCGCGCCCACTGGCCAGACACGCTTGCATCCCGGCGCCCGAATTAGGGGGACTTTCGGCCGGTCCCTGGCCGTTTCCCCGCGTATGCGCATAGATCCATACGACGGTATCCCAGAAGGCGGCTGAGCCAGCGACCTGGCCCCGACATTCGGCCAGGCTTGCCTCTTGCGATGCCATCGGCTCGTGAGCGGGCAACGGCAGGTGATGCCATTGCAGAGCCACGTCCGGGTTTTCTTGCACCCAGCGCAGAAGCCGTGGGATCGTTGTCTGGCAATACGGGCACTCAAAATCGGCAAATGCCACCAGCGTAAAACGAGCCGAACTCTTACCGTAGATCCAGGGTGGTCCAGATGCAGCCACGGCAAGCGTAGCGGGGGAGTCGGCTTGTTGCTGACGGCTACTCAACAGGAGGGCGCCACCAGCGCCTACGAGGACGGCCAGGCTCAACATGGCCAGCAGACCCCGCCGCCTGCGACGTATGAACAGATATCTAGGCATGTGTTTGGCTCCCTGTCAGACCCAGGCGTCCAGTGCGAGAGGTTCAATGCCGCGCGCCCGGTCGATCGCCTCGGCGACCTTGAAGGCAGCATCCAGTTCGCTGATGCCGTGCTCCTGCATCAACCGATAGCGTTCAGCCTTCTCCTCCGGCTCAGTCATCGCCATGGCGAGATACAGACTGGGGGGCACCGCGCGGAACAGCACTTCCATGGACTTGGAGAGGATCACGCCCTCGGTGTACTTGCCCGACTCCTTCCTGGCCGAGAGCATGAGGGCTTTCTGCGCGGGTGTGAGTTCGCGGAACCTGGCAATCTTCTCGACCTCATCCGGTGGCATGTTCAGGCAGATCCACCATTCGATCATGTTGAGCATCGGTTCCGCAGCCTTGGGCAAGTCGTCCAGGTTCTGCGTAGCGAGCCAGAACCAGGCGCCTAATTTTCGCCACATCTTCGTTATTTTCACGATGTAGGGGGCGAGCAGAGGGTTCTTGGTGATGATGTGGCCCTCATCCGTCACGTTGATGATCGGTCGTCCGAGGAACTGGTCACGCTCGGCGATGTTGTTCACCGTGTTGATCAGCGAAATATAGGCAATCGACAGCTGTGCGTTGTACCCCTCCCGGGCGAAAGTAGCCAGGTCAACGATCGTGATGTCTGCTTCGGGCCAGGGGGTGCCTGGCCGGTCGAACATCTCCCCGTCAACGCCCTGGGTGAACATATCCATCGCGTCGGCCATCTCCAGCAATCGGATACGGCGGGATTCAGGCAAGGAGGTATCGTGCCCGCGCTGGCGTAGCGCGTCGCGTACGTCACGGGTGAGCACGGTGCGTTTTTCTGCCACGCAGCGCCCGGCCGCTTCGAGGATGCACTGGCGGATAAGGCTACGGTCGGCGCGGGTCATGCGCGCTTCTTCCCGTTCTTCGCCGCCGGTGATCATCAGGCGCGCGGTGATCTCCAGCTCGCCCAGCACATCGCGCTGTTCATCGCCCTCAGCCGCAGCGGCCGTATCGTTTTCTTCTTCGTCCAGAGCATCGGCGTCCAGCGTTTGCACATCGCTCGGGGTATCGACCAGGCGGCGAGCATCGGCGAACGGCGCAAGGCTGACGCCGGAGCCCGGAGACAACTTGACGCGATGCACGCTGAGACCAAGGCGAGCCGCAAAATCGCCGTACAAACCGAAAGAGTTGCCGGCCTCGACGATGAACAGCCGAGGCCGATACACAGCGGTGACCTGGTTGAGCAGGTTGTTGAGTGTGGCGCTCTTACCTGAACCTGTGGGACCGAACAAAAACAGGTGGGCGTTCATCTGCCGGTCAAGACGGTTCAGGGGATCGAACGTAATGGTCCCCCCGCCGCGGTTGAACACAGTGATCCCGGGATGTCCAGTCCCCTGGCTGCGTCCCCACGTCGGGGCAAGGTTGGCCGCGTGCTGTGCGAACATCAACTGGGTGTACCAGGCGCGGGTATCCTTCGCCGGATCGAACATGCAGGGAAGCCAGCGTAGATAGCTGTTCAAGGGAGCGACTTCGTCTTCTGCCCGCACAGGCTGCAGTCCAGCGTTGAGCATCACGTTCGCCAATTGCAGCCCGCGCATGTCGAGTTGATTCATATCGCGCCCGCGCAGGTAGAACGTCAACGCGCCACGGTACAACTTGTGTGAGCTACCGATGATGCTGCGCGCTTCGTGCACATCCTGGCGGGTTTGCTCCGAAGAGAGGGTATCGCCGACAGCTTTCTTGCTGAGGTGGTTCAGATGGGCTTCGAGCACGTCCTGAGGCGTGGCGACGAGCGTCAGGCACATCACCGTGTCTTCAGGCATCTGATCAAGCAACGCATTGACCGCATCACCACCTTTGCGCGTTTCGCCCGTAAGATGCCCTATAGCAGGAGGCATACGCAGACGGTCTACTGCGATGACTCTATGCGGCATGCCGTCGAAGCTCCAGACACCGCTCTCGACATTTGAGCGCGGCTGGCTGAAGAACAGACGTTGTGCGAAGTCCGTTCCACTCGCCAGCTCGAGCTCACCGGGTTCTACTTCATCTGGATAGGCTGTCAGCGCATAGAACCGCTCACGGTCGGCCGCATTCGGGCCCAGCTGCGTGGGATTGGGGTTGAACCAGCGCAGCAGCCAGTCGTGAATATCCGCGGCAGTCAGGCGACGCGCACGTACGCCAGCGTTGGACAGACCACCGACCAACCGATCGCAAATCACGGTCAACGCACTTTCCGGCGATTGACCGCGTCGTCCACCAGCGGTTGGCGCACGACGATACACGACCATGCGTACGCGGCGCTGCTGGCCGCGCCATGGCAAGCGGGTAACCGTCGTGTCCTCGAACAGGCCGCCAGGGGCAGCGATCGCGCGAAGGTGATGGGCAAAGAACCGCTCGTAGAAGTTGCTAAACGCTGAGCCTTGCGCGCGCGGCTGAATGTAGCCATGCAACGTATCCAGATAGCGCTCCCAATCCGTCTCGTCCTGCGCATAGAGCTGGATCACCCAGGGGTTGTCGTCGAGCTCATCGAAGCTGTCCTGTAACGCGTTCTCAAGGCTATCGCGCACCTCGGAAAGCCAATGCCGTTCGCGCCCCTCGGTGCCTACCGGGGTGAGCTCAAAGAAAGCTGCAACCGACATCCCGTCGTCCAGCAGCAGGCTCTGGGACTGTGGCTGGTATTCCACCCAAGGGAGCATGTCCACGAATGACGGGGCGACATCGTAGAGCTTGCGCTCGTCGTCCTGCGTGACGCGCGGGCTCCGACGATCAGCACCAGGCTCGGAGATACCGGCAGCCGCCAGCGTCCCAGTATGCCGGATCCAGGTGTCTGTCTGCTCAGGCTCGCGAGCATGCTCTGCTGGACGCCGAAAACGTGGGCGCCAGCTCGTCATTGGAACCTCCTGGCGATAGCTGTTTGTCCCTTGTCCCGCAGGAGAGTCGGAAGGCGTAGGGTCACGATGGCAATTCCGATGAAATTAGGGGTTACCCAGTCTCGCGGAGAGGCTGGCTCGCAGCTACCAACAATCCGATACGCGGCGCAACCGGATAGTCCAGGTGGCGCAAAGATGGGGCATCACGTGTATGGAAGTTCGCCCGATCCAGGAGGGATAATTCTTTTTTGTTGTGGCTAGATTCGCAATTTTCACCATAAAACACAGCAAACAAGAATTACGCGCCTTGAACAAGCTCGCGCTTAATTCTATAATGTTGTGAGTTATCTGGATAAATACGCAGGAAGGCACACTATGTTGGATTTAACCTTCAGCAAGCCCAGTGAAGTCGTCAAGCAGCTCTGTGAGCGGCTTCGCACCGAGCGGCTCGCGATGCAGATGACACAAGCCGAGGTGGCCGCGCGTGCCGGGGTTGGTGTCAATACCGTGTCCAACCTGGAGGCTGGGCGCAATGTGAGCCTCGAGACGGTGGTCCGCGTGGCCATGGTTCTTGGACGAAGCAAGGAACTCGAAGGTCTTTTCCAGCCGAAGCTGGACAGCCTCGAGGACATCCTCCGATACGATGCAAGCGCCAAACGTCAACGTTCGAAGAAAGGGAAACTGAAATGATTGAGCGGGTAGACGTCTACTACGAGGGTTGGGGCGAGCATTGGCTATGGGGATCGATGGTCTCCACGACCGCCATCACAGGCCGTCCGATGATCGTGTTCGAGTACAGCGATGAGGCAAGGAAGAGAGGTCTGGAGCTCTCGTCCTATACGCTCCCATTGGATGGGCCCAAACTACGCAGGGAATTCCCCTTGCATCAATTGGGACTACCCGGGCCGGTCTATGATTCGCTGCCCGACGGCTGGGGCATGTTGCTGATGGATCGCCTGTTCAAACGCCGGGGCTTCAACGCAGCACGCATCGGACCGCTGGAGCGCCTGGCTTATATTGGCAACAATGCGATGGGTGCCATGTCATTCGAGCCGGTGGCACCTGAGCTTCAGAAAGGGCAGATCGACATCCCCCTTGATCGGCTCGCGGCCGAGGTGCAGGAAGTCCTCCATGGCGAAGGCGAGGCTTTCATTCAGCAGTTGCTCCAGGTTGGTGGCTCTCCTCACGGCGCCCGGCCCAAAGCCCTCGTTTATCGCGATCCTCATTCCGGAGCCTTTACTACTGCCTCAGCACCCGGCCTCGAAGCCTGGCTCATCAAGTTCCCGGCGCGCCAGGAACATCCTGAGGTATGCGCCATTGAAATGGTATATGCGGAGTGCCTACGCATGTGCGGTATCCAGACTCCGGATACGATGCATTTCAACCTACCCAATGAGATGGCGGCGTTCGCCTCCAGGCGGTTTGATCGACAGGACGGTCAGCGCGTGCCAATGCAGAGCCTTGCCGCATTCACCGGGGCTGACTATAAAACACCGGGCGTCCTGGACTATATGAACTTCCTGCGCGCCACGCACATGTGCACCAACGATGTACGGGAAAAGCGGCTAGCGTTTGAACGAGCCGTCTTCAACGTCGTGTTCAACAATCGAGACGACCACCCCAAGAATTTCGCCTACATCATGCAGCCTTCCGGCGAGTGGAAGCTGGCGCCAGCCTATGACGTAACGTTTTGCGAGGGGCCGGGTGGCTACCACCAGATGGACGTAATGGGAGAGGCACTGGAGATCGACAGGACCGCATTGCTCGGTCTTGCGAAGGAGGCTGAGGTTAGTACTGCCGTAGCCGGCGACCTCATAGACCAGTTTTCCGGTGTGGCTGGGCAGTTTTCGGCCTGGGTTGAGAATATGTTCCCGCATCAGGTTACCCGTGAAACCTTGCGCACCATTCAAAAACGGATCGACGAAAACATCGCCCTGCTTCGTTAGTGTCACGGTTCCAGAAGATACTGGTGACTCTCGCCTGCGCCATACAGTCTTCCCCGGCTCTCTGTAAACGGGGAATGGGGCTGAGCGAGCACAATCAGCGGCCAGGTCCGACCGGTACGCACGGGCTCCGGCCTTGATACAAAATGTCGCCACGCCGGAAACCGCAGATGCCCAATCCTCGCATTCTGCGCTGCCCTCACCTTGCCAACACGGGTTCTGGTGATGGAGGGCGATCCATCAGTCTACTGGCACACGCCTCAAGGCGGGCTGAGCTTCATGCGAACCGTCAGGACAGTGCGCCTCGGCTCCGACTGCACGTCGAGCGTGCCGCCCACGGAGGCGATGCGCACCGACATGCTGCGTATGCCGGTGCTGATGTCGGCCTGGCGAACCGCCGCGACATCGAAGCCGACGCCGTCGTCCTCGATCTCGAGCGCCAGCGCATGCGGCTCGGATTGAGCGAGATGCAGCCGGACCCGGCGCGCGCGGCTGTGCTTGATCACATTGGTCAGCGCTTCCTCCACCAGGCGGGTGAGCGCCAGGTACTGGAGCGCGTTCGGCGGCGTGCGCCACGACGGCGGGACGTGCCATTCGGATGCGATACCCGGTTCGTCGAACAGGGTCGTGTAGCGGTGGCGCAGCGGGGCGATCCATTCCTGCGGTATAGCCGGCACCGAGACGTGCGCCGACGAATTGCTGTCAATGGTGTGGCGCAGGTCATCGCGGATGAATTTCAGCATCGACAGCACCTGCGGCCTCGGCAGCGGACCAGCGCCCTGTTCGACCGACGCCATCATGTGGAAGACCGCGCCGCCCAGGCCGTCGTGCAGATCATGGGCAATCTGCAGCCGGTCCTGCAGGCGCGTGTTGGCAAGGGTCAGCGCGTGGTCGCGCTCGAGACTCCTGGCGACCTCGCTGCGCGCCTGCTCAATGCCCTCGGCCAGTTCCTGGTTGAAGCGTTCGATGCGTCGCAGGTTGCGTGCATGGCGCAAGCCCAGGATCGCCGAAAGCGCGAGGGTGTTTACGATGTTCGCATAGGGGAACACCGGGCTTGCATGGACAAAGCCCGTAAGTACCAGCAGGTCGTGTAGGGCCGCGACGGGAAGCACGAGCAGGCACACAGCCAGCCAGCCATGCTCGCGGCGGCGGGTGCGCCAGGCGTGGAAGAGAAACTGCACGCAGTTGAGCAGAAAGATGGCCGATGCGGCGCTGAAGCCGATCCTCTGCGCGCAGCCTGTGTAGGCGTCGGGAACGCCTGCCAGCACGACCAGCAGCGCGGCCGTCACGGTCCACAGGGCGCGTTCGAGTCGCGGCAGGACCTGTTTCGCGAAACGCCAGGTGAACAGGCAAAAGCAGGTGGCCGACAGCAGCAGCGCCATGGTGTTGACCCGGGCGACCATCAGGGAACTCGATAGGGGCCACGGGCTGGTCGCGAGCACGTTGGCGATGAATACGACCCAGAACAGCGACGAGGCGGCGTACCAGCCGTAGAAGCGCTGGTCGCGGCGCACGATCCAGAGGCAGAAGAACAGGACGCCGATGACGGCAGAAACGATCGCACTGATAGCGAAGAGGGTCCGATAGCGCCACTGGTGGCGGTCGTGCTGGCGCTGGATGTCGCGCGGATCGCCCAGGATGACCGGGCCCAGCCCGAGGTCCTGTCCTGGCACGCTGACGGCGCGCACCCAGAGCGTGTTCATCCCGTCATGCAGCCATGCATCAGGCAGGACCCAGTTGCGGGGCATGTTCCAGCTACGCGACAGCGGCTCACTCAGGTGCTCGTCGCTGAAGAGATAGTGGTCGTTGACGTAGACCTCACCTGCCAGGACCACTGATGACAGCAGCAGGGCGACCGGCGGCGCGCCGGATCCGGAGCAGGCGCGCCGCCACTCGACCCGGTACCAGACGCTGCTGGCCGGGGCGTCCGGGTAACGCCGGTTCCATTCGTCGGGAAGGGTGACGGGACGCCAATCCGCAGCGGCGGGCCTGCCGCCATCGGCTGTCGCTTCGGCGGCATGGGCGGCGATGACCTCGACGGGGCAGCGCGCCGGGGCGGGCGCCTGAGCCCAGGCGGACAGGCCGCATGCCCACAGCAGCCAAAGGAGCAACCACCTCAATCCAGAAGACCCCATTGCCGTGCCGCGTGAGCCGCCTGTGTGCGCGAGGAAACGGCGAGCTTTCGATAGATCTGCTTGATGTGGGACTCGACGGTGAGGCGCGACAGGAACAGGCGCTCGGCGATGTCACGATTGCTCAGCCCCTCGGCCACCAGGCGAAGGATCTCGCTCTCGCGCCGGCTCAGGCCGGCGTCTCCCGGCTGTTCCGCGGACTGGGCGGGAATCTCCTCGATGATCTGCCGGGCCACGAACGGATCGATCGGCGCGCCGCCGCGCAGTACGCTGCGCAACGCCAGCACGACCTCCAGGTCGTCTCGCTCCTTGAGGACATAGCCGTCGGCACCGGCGCGCAGGGAGGCCAGGATTTCCTCGCGTGTGCTCCAGGCGGACACGACCATGATGCTCAGGCCCGGATCGCGTGCCCGCAGTTCGGCGATGAGGTCGATGCCGCTGCCGTCCGGCAGCCGCAGGTCGACCAGCGCGAGCGCGACCGGCTCTGCCATACGCGAGCGCGCCTGCGCCAGCGAATCGGCGGTCAGGAGGTCGGCGGCCACGTAGCCTAGCTGAAGTAGTAGCCCTTTGATGCGCCGCCGCATTAGCGGGTCGTCCTCAATCAGCAACACGGGGACCGGCAGTGTCGCTTCTACATCTCGCGCGGGACCGGACACGGGCGTGCTTCCTTTCTGATTCAAGAGATTCCTTCGCATTCGGAGGCGCAGGGCCGCTCCCGGTAGGGCTGCTCCCTTTCCTGCCAGCAGATCCAGCGTGATGGCCGCGGCTCGGGTCCAGAGAGTCCTCAGGGCCACGCGTCATAAGGGCCTGCAGATAAGACCAGAGTCCCTGGCCGACCGGTTTGCGTCGAACAGACCGGGATAGCCGTATGCCGCACGGATTTCGGTCGGCGGGTCCATGGTGCAGTCAATGCCGATCAGGTAGGCCTGGTGTCGACGGGCATAGGGGCGTTCTGGCGGTAAAAACAGCCGCAAGTTCTATCTGGATCACGAGGTTGCACTCATCAAGGAAGACCGTAAATATGGCATGTCGGTAAAGCTGGGGAAAACGGCTACACCCATTAAGTAAACATGCCAGGAACGCCCTGTAAATCAGATACATCTGTTTTTCTAAAGGAAGAATCGTAAGAGGTTGGTGTCGCCCGAAATTCACAAGGGCCGGCTAGATATTTGTAAGCGGTCATTTCTCCCGCGCCTGGCGCGGCGAGGTTAAGAAGGTCAAGCTGCTGTGGCAGACAACCACATTGCGGACGCAACCTATCATGCGCCGGTCATGTCCGCGGCCCCCGCCGGCGATTAACGAGATACGGGTAAAGCCCATGCGGTGCGCGCTCATCGCGTAGAGTGCAAACGTGACAGTGCCAAGACCTTCGAGCGCCTGATGGCGCTGATAGAAGTGATCCACATGCATGGCACGTGGCAGGCCGACTTCCGCCGACCGGTAGAGTGGCAGCAACGGATTCACTTTCGCAACGCTGGCAGTTAAATTTTGTTCTACGCTTGCCCCGGCTATTTTCCGTACAGTGTGGACAGGAGGTGACCTACCAAGACCACGACCCGATTTGAGGCCCGCATCGAGACCGACGTGCATGCCGCCATCCGACGCGCTGCGGAACTCCAGGGGCGCACGATGACCGATTTCATCGTTTCGGCTGCCCGCGAGGCGGCCCAGCGCGCCATCGCCGACGCCGAGGTGATCCGCCTGTCGCTGGCCGATTCGCAGCGCTTTGTCGACGCGATCCTGGCGCCGCCGCCGCCCGTCGAGGCGCTGCAGCGCGCGATGTCCCGTCACGACCGCCTGCTGCGTAACGAATGACGGCCAGCCCGCGGAGTGTGACCGCGCTGGGGTCCCATCATGACCGCTCCCCCTTCGAGTGCGGCTCGCAGGCGCTCGACCGCTACCTGCACTGGAGCCCTGCAATGCGCAACTCAAGACGTCGTCTACCTTGTCAAATCAGTGGGTGACGCGACGGCATTTGATGGAGGCAATGGCAAAGGTGCGCTCATAGGAAGTGAAACGGCGCGGAAACGGCTGAGTTCCAGGTTCGAACGAATTGAAACCCTCAAAATACTTGCCACGATAGCCGCGCCGTTACTTGCCAACGGTCCTGGTCCGCGGTGACTGTCTTCAGTGTGCGGGCTGCGACGACGTTCAGTTGGACATCCTTCAGCAGTGACACATCCAGGCCGAGTCCAACGGATGCCACCTGCTGGCTGGGAATATCCGGGGTGTGCACGCCGCCGGCATCGGCGAAAGCATAGCCGGTGACGCGGTTGAACAGGCGGTGGTGCCATTCGAGATTGGCCCAATAGCCGTCGTCGCCCGCAATCGCGCCGAGCGTATAGCCGCGCACGGTGGCAGCGCCGCCAATTTGCATGGCGAGGCTTGAGTTAAGCTGGCCGCTGTTGGTTTTCTGGGCGCCGACGCGCACCACGCTGTAATCCGAGTTCGTGATTTTCTGGGTCCAACTGCCGTTGAGGTTCCAGGTTTGGGCGTGCCGCGAGCTTTCGGTGTCGGAGCAGATCGAATGGTAGCTGTGGGTGAGCGCGAGGCTGAAGCTACGTGTGTCGTACAGGCCGAGGGCGGTCAGGCCGACGCTGGCGGTGCGCACCGTATTATTGCCCAGGTCGATGCCAAGGATGTCGTTGCTGGATCGGGTAATGCCGCCGCTTGCCATGCCGTCAAGCCACCACGCCCCCAGTCGCGCGACGGGTTGGCTGAACTGCAACCGGGCGCTGCGCGAACGTCCGTTCACGTCGAAATCCTGATAAGGACCGGAGGTGACATGGCTGGAAAGGCTGCCGAGCGACAAGCCCAGGCGGCCACCCGAGCGGTTGACGGGCAGGCTGTAGTTGAGCGCGCCGGAGTCGGACCCATGCGAATGCACATAGTACAGGCCGAGCAGGTCGCCGATGCCAAGAGGGTTGTCGATGGCGCCGCTCATGCCGACTTCGTTGCCGCCGACGCTGGGCGCGCCCATGTTGTCGGCAAAGAGTTGCAACTGGTAGCGCTGCGGCTCGGTCGCCTGGATGGCGAGGTCGGTGACGCCGAAGGATTGGCCGGGACGTAGACGGGCGTCGAGCTGCACGGTGTTGACGTGGTTGAACAACTCGATGCGGCGTTCGAGTTCGCCGGTGTCCAGCGGCTGTCCTGGAGGCATCTCCAGCCAGCCGTTGATCCATGAAGCTCGGGTGGCCTCGTTGCCCTGGATACTCGATTCGCCGAGGTTGCCTTCAACCAGCTCTATATGCACGATGCCGTTTGCGACGCGTTGTGGCGGCAGAATAGCGCGCGCGGTGAAGATTCTGTGCTGGCGGTACAGCGCATTGACCTCACTGAGTATCTCCTGAAGATCGTCATACGTGACTTGCTGCCTGACGTATTTCCGGGCGATAGCTTGCAGGTCGGCATCGCTTAGATAGTGGCTGGGCGTGAAGATGAGGTTTTCCAGGGTGAAGCGCACCGTCGATGCGGGGCTCAGGCCGTTGTCCTGCGGCGCCTGTTCATCGCTGATGACGGGTCGTACAGGTTGCGGCGGTTGCACAGGGGTGGTCAGGAATTCTTGCTGCTGCTGTTGGCTGCGTTGCAGGGCACCGGAGTCCGGAAGGGGCGGCAGGGCCTGGCCATGGGCCGTCGCACAGGCGCCGCCCAGCAGCGACGCAATCAACAGGCGGCGCATCGCGGCGCTCCCGGTTTCAGAAGAGGCTTGCACGTTCAGGAGGAGTCCTTGTGTTCGTGTCGTTGCTGGGGCGCGGGGTTCGATGAGTCTTGTCATAGCCGGGGCGCGAAACCGGGCAGATCCGCTACGCTGGCTGTCACATTCACGATACCGGCCGCATCGTCGGGTTCATTGCCGTTTTCATCGTGAATAACCTGAGCGGCGGGGCGGGGCGTCAGGTCTGCCGCAGGCGGCGCGGCACGGCCTTCCGCAGTGTCCCTGAGCAGGCCGGCCAGTCCGTCGGAGGCCTGCAGGGCTACCTGGATGGCTTGCGGACGTCCGGTATTTCCTGCGCCGCCTGTGTTGCCCGTATTTCCACCTGATCCGCTATTGCCGCCGTTGCCGCTATTGCCACTATCGCCGCCAGCGGGCTGTATCACCCGCGCGCTGGTATTCCAGCCTCCGGGCGACCAGTTGAAGGCGAAGGATGTGCCTGGCGCGTACAGCTGCAGGGGCACGCCGGGCCGTACGGCCGGGCTGCCGTTGTCCATGAGGGCAAGGCCATACGGCGTCGCCAGGTTCAGTGTGGATTGCACACGACCATCGACGATGCGCAAGTCCGGCGCATTGGTCTTGATGGCGGCGAGGTCTGCCCATAGGCGATTGAAGACGGCGCCCTTGGGCGCGTTCAGGTCCAGGTCGATACTGGCGGCATAGGTGCCCGGGCGGCCGGTGACGTCCAGCACCAGGGGCTGCGTGCCGGTATGGGTAATCTGTCCGGTCAGCGCGCCCACCTGGGCGGTGAAGGGGCCGGCCAGCGTGGCCAGGCCCAGGTCCACCGTGCCATCGACGCTCAGGTCAGCCGTGGACGCGGCGAGTTGATGCGTCGTCAGGCTGGTGCCCGAAGCAGTGAGCGTGCGGCCGGTTTGCAGCGTGTCGACCGAAATCTTGCCGAGCGCATTCAGTCCCGTGTCCCGGCCCGCGGAGACCGTCCTTCCCGAGATACCCTCGCCAGCCGCCAGCCGGGCGTCGCTCCCGGCGCTCAGTTGTTCGACGCCAATGGTGCCGGAGGCGTCGACGGTGACGTCGCCCTTAGCCGACAGCACGCCATCCGGGTTGGACAGCAGATCGCCCGCCACGGTGGCGCGGAGGTTGCCGTCGGACTGCAATCCGCCGTAGACCAGATTGCCCTGGCTTGTGGCGAGGATCATGTCGCCGGCGGAGGTCAGCTTGCCGGTAGTCAGCGTGCCGGCGGCGGCCAGGGTCACACTACCCCTGGCACTGAGGTCACCCAGCGTCAGATCGGCCTGGGTATCCAGCGCCAGGTTGCGGCCGACTTTGAGGTTGCTCAGCGACAGCGCTCCCCTGGAGGCCATCGTCAGGTCCAGGCCCGCCGTGATGGCGCTCGTACCGCTGATGTTGCCTGCCGCCGCCTTGACCGCGATGCTGCCAGTCCTGGACGTCAGGGTGCCGTAGCTGATGTTGCCGCTGTTCGCCTGCAGCGTCAGTCCGCCACCGCCGAGCACGAGGTTGAAGTCCTTGTCCAGCCCATAGCCGGCGGCCTGGATGTCGCTGGCGCGCGTATCGATATCGCCGCTACGGGACACCAACGACACGTTCTGATTCGCGGTGATGCCCTGTCCGCCGGTTTGCGCGGTAATGTCTCCCTGCGCGTTGGCGCTCAGGCTGCCCCAGGACGAGAGTGTGCCGTAGCGGATGCCGCCGCTTCCTGCGCTCAGCGCCAGGTCGCCTCCGTAGGTTTCGAGTCGATCCGCCGTCAGCGCGCCATCGGTCGTCAGTGCCATGCCGCCATAGGCCAGCAGGTCACCCACGGCCAAGTCGGCGTGGCTGTTGATCGTCAGATTGTTTCTGGCCAGGACGCTGCCCAGCGGGCCTACGCTGTTGGCGCTTAACGCCAGGTTGCCCGAGGCGTCGATACTTTGGCCGCTGATGCTGCCGGCGGCTGCGGTGACGGTGACATCTCCGGCGGTGGTGCTCAGCGAGCCATAGCCGATGTCGCCGCCTGTCGCGCTCAGCGTCACGTTGCCGCCCGCCAGGTCGTAGCCTGCTGCTTGCGCCACCGACGTGGCGAAGAGGGAGCCGGCCGTGCTTTGGGAAACCGTGCCCAGCGTCATGGAGGCCCCCGTGATGCTGATGGGGCCGCCGGCGCGGACCGCGCTGGCACGGATGTCGCCGTCGGCCGTCAGGGTCACGCTGCGGGTGGGAAGGAGCAGCGTTCCATTGTCCAGCGCCAGGCCGTCGAAACCGATGGCTTGCCCGCGGATGTCTCCGCCTGCGTGGGCCACGATATTTCCGTCACGCGACATCAGCGAACCATAGTCGATGTCGCCGGCCGCGTTCAGCGTAATGTCGCCTGTGGAGGACTCGAGGTTGCCGAGCGTCAGCGCGCCAGCAGCCGCGAGTGCCAGGTCTCCATTGAATCGCGTGTCGCCCAGCGCCAGGTCGCCGCCCGAAGCCAGTGTCGCCTGCCTGCCGCCCCAGTTCAGGTTGCCTGTCACCGTCAGCGCACCATCGGCGGCAGCTTCGATCGTATTGCCGGCGTGGATGGCGTTGTTGCTGGACCGGCCCGCGTAGGCGCTGGTGTCGACCGCGGCAACGTCGATACGGCCGCCAGCCCGCAGCGAGACGTTGCGCAGGGCGTTGATGGCGTTGGTGTCGAGGCCGCTGCTGGTATTGGTCGTGGCAACGAGGATATTGCTGCCGGCGGTGAGCGAGACATCTCCGGCCGCCGAGAGGGAACTGAGCGTGTTGCCGATCGCGCCATCGACCGGCCACAGGGGAGGATTTCCCAGCGCGAAGCGCGGGTTGGGCCCGGCATAGCTCGACGAGTCGGTTGTGTTGACGTTGATGCTGCCCGTGGCGCTGGCGGTGATGTTTCCGTGGTTCGAGTACAGCGAGCCGCCTGCGCCACGAGGCGCCGCCACGCCGGTGCCGATATCGATGTCGCCGGCGGTCGCGCTCAGCGTGATGTCGTCGTTGGCGATGGTGTCACCCAAGGCCAACGTGCCGCCCTGCGCGTTGAGCGCGCCACCGGCTATGACGAAACTGGCGCGGGTGTCGATGACGCCACCGCTGGCCAGCGCGACGTCGCCCGCCGCGTTGATGCCCTGGCCGCCCGTCAGCTTGAGGAGATTGTCGGCGGCGAAGTCGGTGACCTGCGGATCGGCTGAGGCCAGCGCGGTGATGTCGCCCGTGGCCCTGGCAATGACGCCGCCGTGGGTCGTGCCCAGCGCGCGGTAGCCGATGCCTCCGGCCGTGGCGCTCAGGGTGATGTCGTTGGCGGCGGCAATGCGGCCGGTGACCAGCGCGGCGCCCGTCAGGTCGACCGCGCCGCCCGCCGTGAGGGCGGGCGGCTCCGCTTGTCCCAGCGCGGCGCTTCCCGCCCCTGCAAGGGTGATGGTGCCGCCTGTCGACGTCAGCGAGACATTGCCGGCCGCAGCGATGCCGTTGCCGTAGGCGGCGCCAGTGATGTCGCCGGCGGCGCTGGCAATGATGCTGCCTTGCGTGGAGGTCAGTGCGTCATAGTCGATGCGGCCGTTACGGGCGCTTAGCGTCAGGTCGCCATCGGACTGAATGCTGGTGGCCGTCAGTGAGCCGCCGGCGCTCAGGCTCAGGGCTTCGTTGGCATGGCCCTGCAATACCCCCAGCGTCAGATCGCCAGCGGCGTCCAGCGCCAGCGAGCGGCCCCACTGCAGATCGGCCAGGCTCAGGTCGTTGCCCGTCATGGCGAGGGCGTCGCCGGCCGAGACCAGGCTGGCCTGGGTGTCGATGTGGCCGCCGCGGGACGTCAACGAGACATCTCCGGCCGAGGCGATGCCCTTGCCGCCCCAGAGCGCATCAATGTCGCCCGCCGCTTCGGCGGTCACATTGCCGCCCGTCGAGGTCAGGGAACGGTAGGCGATATCGCCGGTTTGCGCGGTCAATGTCAGGTCGCCGCCCGACTGGAGATCGCCCGCTGTCAGCGAGCCGCCGGCGCTCAGGTTCAGGGCGCTGTTCCCCTGGCCCGTCAGGTTGCCCACCGTCATGTCGCCGGCCGTCGTCAGCGCCAGCGCACCACCCCATTGCAGGCTGCCCAGCGCCAGATTAGCGCCGCTCAGGGTCACGGAGCTGGCGGCATTGATGGTGCTGGCCGTGGGCGTGGCCGTGGCGATGTCGCCGGCCGCGATGGCCAGGAGGTCACCGCCGCGCGACGTCAACGTGCCGTAGCGGATGTCGCCGTGGGTCGCCGTCAGCGCGATATCGCCGCCGGCATCGACGCTGGCGGACAGCGTACCGTTCGTCGTGGTGGCCGTCAGATTGCCCTGGGTGCTGGCGTTGACCGACAGGCCGGAGACGGCGTCAAGCTGGATATCACCCGCGCCCGTCGAGACATCCTGCAGCGCCATCGCGCCGCCCGCGCGAGCCGTCAGCGCACCGGCGCTCAGGCTTGCCACGGTGGTGTCGCCTCCCGAGGTCAGCCGGACATCGTTCGTGGCGCTGAGGGTATTGACGGAGAGATCGCCATCCGCGCTCAGGGTGAGCGTGCCGTTGACCGGACGCAGTTCCCCTTGCGGGGTGGACAGCGAGCGCACGTAAGCGCTGCCTGTCCTGCCGCTGATGTCGATGTTACCGCCCGCCATGGTGGCCAGCGCGATGTTGCCGCCCGCGAAGACGTCGCCCGCAGTGATGTCGCCCGCCGCGATGACGCTCAGGTCGCCGCCCGCGATCGGCGCGATCGTGCTTTGCAGGCCGTTGCTGATGGCGGCGTTGGCCGGAATGTGGATGCCGCCCGCCGTGGCGGTCAACGCCATGTCGCCGCCGGCGGTCACGGCGTTGAGGCCCAGCGTGCCGGCGTGTGCGGCGAGGTTGCTGCCGAAACGGGTATTGGCCAGCGCCATGGCGCCGTTCGCGCGCAGATCGCCGCTGCCGCGTACCGAGCTGTTCATGCCGGACAGTACCTGGTCTCCATCGGCGGACAGCGTCAGATCACCGTCGGCCTGCGCGGTCAGGTTTCCTCCGACCGAGATGTCGTACAGGTCGATATTGCCGCCCTGCGTGGTCACCAGCGTCACGTCGCCACCGGCCTGGATGCGTGGCGTGTTGACGGTCTGCGCCAGGCCTTGTTGCAGTCCGGACGCGATGTCGCCCGCCGCCTGGAGAACGATCGCGCCGTTGGACGACAGGGTGGTGTAGCGGATGCCGTCGACCAGCGCAGTCAGTCTGATATCGCCGAAGGCGACCAGATCGCCGCCGAGGTTCAGGCGCTGGCCGCTCAGGTCGATCGTGCCGGTATTGGGCGAGGGGGCAGCGCTCATCGTCAGCGTGCCGCCCGACGCCGCCGTCAGGTTGCCGCTGCTGACGAAATTCGCCAGGGTCATGTCGCCGCCGGATTGCAGGCGGCTGTCCCTGGCGGAACTGGTGCTGGAGTAGCCGGTCTGGGGGTTGATGATGTTGCTGCCCAGGGTCATGCCGCCTGCGGCCCTGGCGTCGAGCGTGCCCACGCTGAAGGTGCCGAAGGTGATGTCGCCCTGGGTGGCGTGCAGCGTCACGTCGTTCGGCCCGGAGAGTTCCCGGATGGCGATGCTGGGCGCGCTCAGGTCCAGCTTGCCGCCGGCATGTGTCAGCAGCCGGCCGTTGAAATTGAATTCCCCGGAATTCGACACCAGCGTGATATCGCCGCCGGCTTCCAGCGTGACGTCCTGATCGGGATTGCTGCTGTCGATCTCGCGCAGCGCCAGCGTGTCGCCCGTCAGGCTCAGGTTGCCGCCCACGTGTGCGCCCGTGCCGCTGGTGGTCAAGGTGCCGTCGGTGAGAGCGGTCAGATCGCCGCTGCTGTCGTAATCCGTCAGCGTGAGGAAACCCTTACCGGTGTCGCCCGCGCGGCTGGCCTGCAAATGGCTGCTGCCGGTCACGTTGGCGGTACGGATGGTCAGCGTGCCGGCATCGGCGTTCAGGTCACCGCCTGCCGCGACTTGCGTCAAGGTGGCGGTAGTGGCCGCGCCGTTGGACAGCACGTTGATGTTGCCTGTTGCGTGGATGTTGTTGGCCACAATCACTGGCGCGGCGCTGTAGGCGCCGTTGAACGGGGCGACGAAGCCTCCGGCGGTCGTTCCCGTGGCGCTCAGATTGATGTCGCGGCCGGCATCAAGGGTCGGGCCGCTTTGGCCGGTGCCGGTCGAAATGGTGCCGGCGGCACTCAGCGAAATGTTCTGGGCGGCGGTGATAGTACCGGGCTGGGCGCTGTCGTCGGCCAGGATATTGCCGCCCGCGCGAACGGTGACGCTGCCGCGAGCCGAACTCAGGCGGGTGTAGCGCAGGTCGTTGAAACCGCCGACATTCAGCATCATGTCGCCGCCGGAGGCGAGCGCGCCGTCGAAGACGATGCCCTGGCTGCCCGCGATGCCGCCCGTCGACTTGAGGCCGTTGCTGCTCAGGCTGAGCGCGCCGCCGACGTTCACGCCGCCCAGGATGACCAGGCTGCCGCCCGAGGCGTTGTTCTGCATCGCCGTCAGGTCGCCGTCGCTCTGGAAATTCGCCAGCTTCAGGGAAAACAGGGCGGGCGTTCCGGCGCCGACGGCGTAATACGACGGCGTGCCGAACACGTCGCCGTTGGCTTGCAGCACGCTGTCGCCATGCACCACGACGTTGCTGAGCGCCAGGGTATGTCCCGCCGTGGCGACCAGGCCGCCGGCATCAATGCTGGGCGTGGTGAGGCTCGGGGCAAGGTATGCGCCATTGACGATGATGTCTCCGGCGGTGATGTCCTTGCCTGCGGCCAGCGTCACCGTTGCGGCCGCATCGAGGCGATGGCCGTTGACCATGGCGATGCTGCCCTGCGAGGCCGTCAGCGCGATGCCGCCGTCGGTGGATGCCAGCAGGCCCTGGACGTTGTTGAGGCCGATGTCGCCCGCCGTTGCCGTCAGCGACATGTCGCCGCGCGTTTGCAGGGTAGCGGCATTGATGTTGACGACATCCGCGCTGCCTGTCAGCGTGCCGCCCAGGCTGGAGTTTCCGCCGAACGTCAGGATGCCGTAGTCATAGCCCGTCGCCTTCTTTTGCGCGCCGAACGGGGTGAAGAAGGTCGCGGGCGTATCCACCGTTGCCGTCAGGCTGCCGCCCGCGCTGTTCATGTCGGCCAGCGTCATGTTGCTGGCCGACACATGGCTGTCGCCCTGCCGCAGGCTGGCGCCGGCAATCACCAGCTGGCCGCCGATGTAGGCGCCCTCGGAGGTAATGGGCACGAAGGTATGGTTGACGGCGTCCTCGACGAAGACCGTCTGGCTGGCAGCCTGGCCGGTGGCCCTGGCGTCCAGCGCATTCGCGTTGACCGAACCGTTGATATGGATGCCGGGGCCGGTAAGCGTGGCCGTCTGCGCGGCGGTAATGATGTTGCCGGTGATGTTGGCGGTGGTCGCAACAGGCGCATTGATGGGGGCGCCCAGCAGGCCCCAGTTGATGTCGACGCGGTTGGCGTTGGCATTCGCGGTGACGGTGACGTTGCCGTTGCGCGATTCCAGCGTGTCGAAGTTGACCGCGTTGCCCGCAGTGACCTGCATGTCGCCATCGGACAGGATGTTGCCCAGCACGAGGTCGCTCGCGCCGAGCGCCATGCGCCCGCCAGACTGCGCTTTGTCCAGATGGACAGATCCGCTGCCCGGATTGCCCGCGCTCAGATCGAGCGCGCCGTCCACGGTGAAGCTGCTGGACGAGAACGTATTGCTGACGGCCAGTCTGAAATCGTCGCTGTGGACGACGGCGTTGTCGACGGTGACCGCGCCACCGTGATCGGCAATCTTCAGGTCGGCGGATTCCAGCCGCGCCACGTTGATTGCGCCGCCGGCGGACTGGATATCCACCGTGCCGCCGCTGCTCACGGCCCCGGCGCTGATGCCGCCGGTGCGCGCGGTCTGCGTGCCGGGGTCTGTGTAGACGGCGGCTTGCAGGTTGACGTCTCCGCCTGCGCGGATGCCGCTGGCGGTGGTGTCCAGCGCGACGCCGCGCAGTGTGGCGTTGCGTCCGGCAATGATGCCGTCGGTCGCGCCGTTGGCCAGGGCGATGATGTCGCCCCTGGCGGCCGTGATGCCGACGTCGCCCTGCGTGGCACTCAGCGCGCCGTAACGCGTATCGCCGCCGGAGGCCAGCGTGAGGGTCCGGGCCGCCGTGGCGTTCTCGATACTGATTGCGCCGCCAGCAGTCAGCGTCGCGTCCCGGGCGGCCGCGATACCGCCGGCCTGGCCGGCCGACCCGGCGATATCGCCTTGCGCATCCAGTGTTACGTCGCTGGCCAATGCCGTCAGCGCGCCATAGCCTATATCGCCGCCGGCGTGCAGTGCAATGGCATTCGCGCTGGCGTTGCCCAGCTGGATGCCGGTGAGCGTCATGGCGATGTCGCGGCCCGCGTGGATCGACGCCTGCGCGGCGTCGATGGCGCCCGCGCCGGTGGTATTGATGTCACGCCCGGCGTTGAATGCGCCGGACAGGGAGATCGTGCTGGCATCGCCCGCCGTCAGGTTCAGATCGCGCGCGATCCGGATATCTGCGTCGGAGGTGGCCGCGAAGCGGCCGTTGCCGTTCGATGCGTCCAGGTTCAGGTCCTGGCCGGCCACCACGCCGCGCAAGGTGACCTGGGCTGACTGGCTGGCGGCGATGGCGATGTCCGAATCCGATTGCAGGCGCTGGACGACGATGTCGGCCGGCGCGGCGATGTCGATCGCGCCGGACGGCGTGATGGCGGAAACGGACATGGCGGGGGCGACCGAGGGCGCGCGCGCGCCCAGATAGATCGAGCCGCTCGCGGTGGCCGCGTCGAGCCCGGCCGCGGCCACGCTCAGCCGCCCGCCGTTAGCGTTGCCGATGCCGCCGCCATCGATAAATCCGCCGGCCGCGCCGCCATTGAGCGTGACCGTGCCGCGCGCGTCCAGGTTCGCGCCCGTGCCGGCGGACGAGGCGATACCCAGCAGCTTGCCGCCGCCCGCCGCCGACAGATTGAGGTTATCGCCGCCCAGCCAGGCCAGCGTTATGTCGCCGGCATTCGCGCGCCAGTTGGCGTCGCCCGTCACCTTGACCTGGCTGGCGTCGCCCATCGTGATCGACGCCGCGTTCAGCGTCATGTCGCCGCCCACCACGGTCGAATTGCCCGCAGCAAAGCCGGCGGCCAGCGCGGCATTGCCGATGACGAGATTGCCGCCGACCGTCGTCTGCGTGGCCGCGCCGCCGCCCGCGAAAGTGATCGCGCCGTCGGCATCGAGTATCAGGTCGCCGGGCTGGGCGCCGACGCCGTTGCCCAGGCCCACGGCCAGGATTTCCGCGGGGTAGAGGGCATTGCCTTGCGCGTCGGCGACGGCTGCGCGGCCCAGCACCAGCGCGTGGCTGTTGTGCAGGTTCAGGCCGCCCGTCACGCTGCCGCTCAAGACCCCGGCTTGCGCGGCGGTGCCCAGGTTGGTGTAAAGCGCGGCATTCGGGTTCAGGCCCAGCAGCGAGCCTTTCAGATGCAGCGACAGATAATTCGCCGCCAGCGACGCCGCGCCCTGGTTCTGGTCGTTCAGCTTGATGCCGTAGATGTTGCCGTGGCCCGCCGAAGTATCGAGCGAGCTCAGCCAGACCATGTTGCCGACCAGATTGTCGAAATACAGATTGCCCTGGGGCACGGACAGGTACAGGTCGCCGCCGCTACGCGCGGATTCGACGATACCGCCGATATCGAGGCTCAGCAGCGCAGTGTTGCTGCCGACCTTGCCCGAGCCGTTTTCCAGCACCAGGTTGCCGCAGGCGTCGCTGCCGGTTCCCCGCTGCGCGCATTGCACCGTATCCGGCCTGCTGCCGGTGGTGATGTTCACGCCGCCCGTGGCCGCGTTGACGATGCCGTTCTCGCTGTAGATCGTCGCATCGTGTCCGGCATCGATATGGACGATGGGCAGGGTGTCCTTTGCCGACAGCCAGATGTCCTGTCCCGCCGTCGCGCTCAGGCCCGTATCGGTTTTTTCGTCGACGGCGCCGCTACCGGTGCGGGCACCAATCACGTTGATGTACAACGGCTTGTTCTGGTTGATCTGGAACGACAGCAGACGGCCGTCGCTGTCGTAGACGGGGTTGACGATGTCGCCAGCCGAGTTCGCGCCGACCAGCGCCGCCTTTTGGGCATCGCTCAGGTTGATCGAACCGTCGGCGTGCTGGGTAAAGTCCGCCGCGTTGAAGTCGACGGGCGCGGCCTGCGACCCGATGTTGTCCGAGGCGTTCAGCGTGACGCTGCGGCCCTGCACGATGACATAAGGCACGTCCGTCACGGCGTTGCTGGGCTTGTCCAGCGCCGACAGATTGACGGAATACAGCAGATCGTTGAGCGTCCAGGTCTGACCACCGGTCATCGCCTGGACCTGTTCGGCGCTGGCGGTAAACCGGAAATCGCTGGACTGTGCCATGCGCCAACCGGAGGCTGAGCCCAGCGCGGCGTCCAGGTCGGCCGTCAGCACGTCGTAGCGTGACTGCGCGTAGGCGTGCACGTCCACGCCCGCCGCGTCGGCCTGCGCCTGCAGCAGGGCCGCGCCGGTGGTGTTCAGCGTGAAGGTCTTGCCGTCCGCCGACACCGAACCCAGACCGTTCACCAGGCTCCAGTAGTTGGCGTATTCCGCGTCGATGCCGTGCTCATAGGCCGTCACCACGTCCGCGCGGGCGGTGGTGGCGTCCAGCGTCTGGAGCTTGTCGTAGACCTCGGCCAGTTTCGCCGTGCGGTCGGTGGTGTCGATGTTGCTGCCGTCGATGATGCTGCCAAGGCCGGCGGTCAAGCCGACATCGCCACTGCGGGAAATCACGCTGCCCACGGCCAGGTCGCCCTGGGGCTGCGTCAGGTAAATGTCGCCGGAGGCCGAGGCGTTGACGACGCCGCCATAGGCCAGGCCACCGGCCTGACTGGCATTGGCCTGGATGAGCAGCGGTTTAGCGCCGGAGCCGATAGCGCCATTGGCGCTGGCCAGCGTGATGTTGTTGCCGCGTACGACCGTGACGCCGTTGGCCGCGCCGTTCAGCAGGCCGGCATCCGCCGTCAGCGCCACATTGCTGTCGGCGTCGGTCTGGATGCTGGTCAGCAGCGCATCGTTGTTGCCCTTTAATTGCAGCCCGATGTCGCCGCTGGCCGTGACCGCACTGACGGTGTTGCGGCCGGTGTTGGCGGCGCCGTCGGGGTTCACCAGGGTGACCTGCAGGGGCGTGCCGGTGCTCGCGATGCCGCTTTGGGCGGAAAGTGCCAGCGACTGGGTGGTGATGGCGCCGCCCGTGCCGGCGCTGATACTGGCGCCGTTGCCCGTAGCGGCGATACGGGTCCCGCCCGAGACGTTCTGGATATTGCCATTCACCAGCACCGAGCTTTGCGAATTGATGGTGATGGCGCCGCTGGCATTGCCCGAATTGATGCTGATGTTGAACGGGTTGTCGGCCTTGACGCTGCCGGTGGCCTTGATCTGGATGTCGGTGGGTACCTTCCAGACCCACAGCATGTCGCCGTCGGCCACGTAGTGGGACAGGATGGCGTCGTACTTCGTGACGCCGCCCGTGATGCTTTCCGTGAAACTGACGTCTTTCAGCGAGGCGTCGTTCGTCAGGCCGCTGCTGGCCAGGGTCCACCAGTTGCTGGTGGTGTTCTGGCTGTTGGGTTTGACGAATTGCCAGTCTCCCAGCTGGACTTTGGTCGAGTCGATGGCCAGGCCGCCGGTCGCGCCGCCCTTGTTGATGACGTCACCGATGTTGAGTTTTGAAAAATCCCCTGCGTTTTCCATAAGCATCGCAATGGTGCCGACGCCGCTGCCGCCCAGCCCCGTCACCAGGCAGTCCAGGAGCGCGCCGCTGGCATTGCAACCCTGGGTCTTGTCGGAAACGGTGGGCGTTACCGAGCGCGTCAGATCCGCCGCGTAGGTATAGGTATAGCGTTCTCCCGACAGCGGGTTGTAGGCCTCGCTCCCGGTGCTCGTGCTCCTGGCGGGGGCGCGGCCCAGATAGTCGTTCAGGCCGAAGACGCCGTAATCCTGATACACCGTCATGCCCTGCTGCCCGGCGTCGCTCACGTACCAGGTGGTTTGCCAGTTGCCCTGACTGTCTTTCTTGAGCGCATCGGTGATCTGCACCACCGACTTGCCGGCATTGCCGGTATTGATGCCGTTCGTCGCCAGCGTGAGGTCGGTATCGTTGTTGACCGTGACGTGCGTATAGCCGCCATTGACCTGGATGCCGCCCGCGCCCGGCAGGGTATTGATGATCTGGCCGGTGATCGAGACCGCCGCGTTGCCGCCGTTGGCCACGCTCGCCATCTCCAGATTGCCGGTGGTCGGGTTGTAGTACATCGGCAGCGTGCCGGTGTTTGCCCCGGCCTGCACCACGGATCCTGATCCCGCCAGTACCGAGCCGTTGGCCTGGACCACCGAGCCCGGCAACTGATACCAGCCCTGGTTGGTCGCAAACTGGCTCAGGTATTGCGCGCGGCAGCTCGCGTTGGCCACGCAGCTCAGGAATGTCTGGCCCGCGGGCAGGGTATAGGTCGCGGTCTTGGCGCCCTGGGTGGCCGCGTCGATGACGTAATACGTGTAAGTGGCCGGCGAGGCCGCCGCTGCCGTGTCCTTGACGGTGACCGTGTAATCGCTGGGCTTGCCGACCTTCAGCGTGCCGTTCATGTCCACGATATTGGCGTTGATGACGGCCAGTTGTCCTACCGTGGTCGACGCTGAGGCATTGGCTTGCGGCTTGAGGTTGGGCAAGCTCACCGTGGTCTGGCGCGTGCCGATCGATGGCAGGCGGTAATTGCCGTTGTAGAACGAGATGTCCGGCCCGTACGCGGCGACGTAGTCGGCGTCTGATTTGCCATAGCCGGATGCATCGCTGGCGCGCGCGAGGCCGGGCGTGAAGAACAGCCAGCCCGTGCCGCGCGTGCCGTCCGTGGCCTTGCCGGTGGGCAGGCCGGCGCCGCCCAGGCACTGCCCCAGGTTGGCCGCCGTGCCGCAACCGGTGGGGCCGTTCAACTCGACGGACACCTGGTAGGGCGTCGAGAGATAGGCCGGCCCGGAATACACGTTGTAATCCAGCGTGACGCCGCTGCCGAGCTGGTTGGTGTTGGCCAGGTAATTGACGACGTAGGTGACGGCCTCGTCGGGGTCGGTCGGCAGCGCGAACCCGCTGGTGTCGTCCTTCAACTGCTGGTCTTTGGTCAGCGAATAGGCGGTGTAGATCGGATCGCCGTTCGCATTGGTGCCCGTTTGCGCCATATACATGGTGTACGCGGGGCCGCCGTGCACGTAATAGCCGCCATTGCTGTTGTTGACCAGCAGCGCGCCATTGGGCACCTGTTCGTTCAGGGCGTTGACGATGATGTCGCCGAACTGGAACACGCTGCCGCCGGCGTTGTAGATCTTCAGCTGGCCGTTGGCGTTTTCGATGGTGTCGTACAGATAGATGTTGCGCGGCGTGGCGATATTGCTGTCGCCGATCGAGATGGTGCCGGCGACGTTGGTGTCGATGGCGGAAATCCTGATATCCGGCGCGCTGTCCTTGCTGGCGGCGCCGGTAAATACGATATTGCCGCCCAGTTCGTCCGGAATGAACAGCTTGTCCAGCATCAGCGTGGCATTGGCGTTGTTGTTGACCACGGTGATCTTCGGTCCGCCATATGCCGTCAACGAGCCATTGCCCGAGAGCCTGGCCGTATCGATGGTAATGTTGCCGCCCGCGGCAATCGTGTCGGCGACCTCGACCACCTGCAGGGTGCTGGTGTCGATGAAGCTGAGAATGCTGGTCAGCGCATTGATGCTGGCCTGCAGCGATTGCCGGGCATCCGCATCCGTGGCCTTGCTGTATTCGTCCCGCAGCACGCCGAGTTGCGCCGTGACCTGCGCGTACATGTTCTGGGTATAGGTCGAATAGCCGACATTGCCCGAGGTAACGATGCAGTTCGCGTCGCCCAGCCTGCAGTTGCCGTTCACGGTCAGCGAGACATCGTGGTACACGCCGGCGACGGCGTCGGCGTTCATTGTTGTCGCCTGGTTGCGGGTGACGCTGCTCTGGCTGTCGGTGATGCTGCCGGGAATGCCCAGCACCCGGAAATTGCCCTTGCCGGTGGCATTGGCCTGGGCCGTGCCCGCCAGCGTGCCGAGCAGAATGTCGCGCACGCTGTCGAGTTGTGCGCCGGCGGCGATGCCCAGCGCCGCGTTGTCGGTGATGGTGGCCCGGGCCTTGGGATCGGTGCCGCCGAATGCGCCGTCGAAGAACACCTGGTTGTTGGCATTGGCGATCAGGCTGTTGGCCTGCAAGCCTTGCGCGCCGCGGCCGGTGGCGATGTTCATGTCGTACCACGAGAACAGCGTGGCATTGCCGATTCCGATATTCTGGTCGGAATGGATATCGCTGGTGGCGTTGCCGCTGCCCCCGCCGGCCAGGCCCCAGGCGTTGGCATAGGCGTCGTTGGTGACGTAGACGTTGTTGTACGTGCCGATGTCCAGATAGCCGATGCTCGACAGCGAGGCGCCGTCGCCGACATTCACGGCGGCCGCCGCGCTGGCGTCGGTGGTGGACTGGCTGCGCAGGCCGGGCAGGGCCGCCCCGGAGCTGGCGCTCGTGCTGTCCTGGGCATTGATGACGTTGGCGGCAATCAGGTGCAGATTGCCGTGATTGTCATCCAGCGCACCCAGCGGGTCGCTGGCGATCAGCACGGTGTTCTTGCCGACGTTGACCGCGCTGCTGGCGACGATGGTGTTATTGCTTTCCACCGCCGCGCCGGCCGCCAGGCCATAACTGTGGCCGGTGGCGTTGTCACCAATGGTCGTCTGCGTGACACGGTTGAGCGCGTCGATGGCGATATCGGCGGCAAATATGCTGGTGTCGTCGCCCTGGGCGGCGTTGACGGCAAAATTCACCGTGCCGCCGGCGTCCGCGCCGCTGTAGCCGGCCAGCGAGGCCTGGGTCGAATCGGCCTGCGTGGAAAAGTTGCTGTCGTGGCTGGCGGACAGGGTGTAGGCGCCGGCCGACAGCAGATTGTGGCCGCTGCCCAGCGTGTCGCTGGCCGGGTCGTGGAAGACAATCAGGCCGTCGGTGGCGGGGGTCCGCGCCGTGCTGACTGTCATGTAGGCGTTCTGGCTGGGCAGGCCGCCCAGGACCTGGGCGATGGACGTGCCCTGGTTGTCGGTCCGGGCCCGCGCCGCCGCGCCCGCCAGCAGCGCGCCCGCGCCCGCGATGGCACGGGCCTGGTTGGTGTCGCTGCCGGTGGCGGTGATGGAGAGATTGCCTGGGCGGGCTTGCAGGAAGAAATCCGTCTGCCCCGGTTTGCCGCCCGTCAGTACCGGGCTCATGGCGCCCGAGCCGAGTTGCGCCAGCGTGGCAGTATCGGACGTGGCCGTGGCGAAGTCCAGGCCGATGCCCAGGGCGCCGCCCACCGAGATGCCCGAGGCGTTGGCGGTCTGCACCGAGTTTTCATCGGCGGTGATGGACACGTCGCCCAGCGGCAGCACCAGGTCGTTGCCGGCCTGGGCGGTGACGCGGCTGGTGTTGCGGGCTTCGGCGTCCGCGCCGTTGATGCCGACCAGCGTGCCGCCGCCGGAGGCCTGGGCCTGGGCACGGGCGCTGTAGCCCGCGGCGGAAACCCGGTTCTGCGCCAGGATGCTCAACGTGGCGTGGTCGGAGATGACGGGCATGCCGTTGGCGCCGAGGGCGCTGGCGATGCCGCCGAAGACGACATGGTCGCCCACCGTGGCGGAGGTGTCGCCCGACACGGTCGCGGAGGCTAGGGACACGCCGGCCTGCAACTGGCCCGCCACACCGATGCCGAACCCCTGGGCCTGGACCTGGGGCGTGCGCGTGGCCTGCACAGAGACGTTGCCCACGCTGGTGATGCGGCTGTTGTCGCCGATGCGGGCGCTGACGTTCTGGCTGTCCTGGCTGCGGGCGTAGTTGCCGCCGATGGCGGCGAGCAGGCCGCCTTGCACGGCGTAGGTCGAGGTCGAGACCTGGCCGCTTTCGGCGGCCTGGACGGTGATGTTGCGCGCGGCGATGGTCCTGGCGGCATCGTTGCCGCTGTTCAGCGAGGCGCTTACGTTGCCGGTCTTGGCGGCTTGCAGCACGACCGCGCCCGCGCCGATGGTGCCTGCGCCGACGCCGACGTTCGTGGCGTTGATGGAGGCGCTGTCCTCGGCCGAGACCAGGAGGTCGCCGCCCGTGTTGACGATGCCGTCCACCCGCGCGTTCACGGTATCGGAAATGCGCTCGTCGCCGACGTTGACGTTGACGCCGACCAGGCCGCCGATGGCGCCGGCGACGATGACGTCGTCGATCGCACGGCCTTTGGCGCCATCCTGGGCCGCTGCGGCAGCCCGCAGCGCGCCCGCCGCGGTGATTCGGGATTCCGCGCCGGCCACGGCCTGCACGTCGTTGTACAGGCGGGTCACGCCCACGGCGATGCCGATGCCGATGCCGGCCGCGCCCAGCGCGCCCACGTGGTTGGCGGTGGCAGTATCGGTCCAGGCGTCGAGTGTGACGTCCTTGCTGGTGGCGGTGACCGCCGCGTTGCCGATCAGGGCATGGGCGCTGTTGGCGGGGCCGGCCGTCAGGGCGCCGCTGCCGCCCATGTTCGATTGGGTGCCTTGGGCGATACGGTCTTTCTCGGCACCGGTCAGCGCAGTGCCGGTGTCGGCCAGCTTGTTGCCGGACGTGAACGTGCCGATGTCGTTCAGCAGGGCTTGCGTGCTCTTCGTATTGCTGTCGGCGTTGCCGTCGGCCTTGTCGCTGAGCAGGCTGCTGTCGCCGGTGCCGAGCAAGATTACCGAAGCCACGCCGCCGAGGCCGGCGCTCTGGCCGATGCCGGCGGCATAGACATTGTGCTCGATATGCTGGTCGTTGCTCGCGAGAAGGGCGACGTTGCTGCCCGTGACGCTGGCGTTGTCGATCTGCGCCAGGACGCCGCTGCGGGTGATGGAGACGCCCGCCGTAGCGCCGACGCCCGCGCCGCCAAAACTTGCGCCCAGCGATCCGGCGTTGAGCAGCAGCGATCCGTGGTCGCTGGCGCCGACCTCGACCGCGCCGCTGGCGTTCACCGTGGCGCCGCCGCCGATGCTGGCGGTAGTGGTGTTTTCGGTCAGCGCCACGCCGGCGGCAATGCCGGCGGCGATGCCGGCGCCGATCGCGCCCGAAGCGGCCGATACCGTGCTGTCGGTGCTCGAGTCCGCGCGCACGGTCACCTCGCCCCGCGAGGCCGAGATCGTTCCGCCTGCGATATGTGCCTCGGTATCCTGCGTGGAATCGACCACGGCGTATGAGCCGGCAACGCCGACCACCCCGCCGGCTACCCCGCCCGCGACCAGATTCACCGAGTTGGCGCTGACGGCGTTCACGCCCAGGCTGGCCGCGGTGACGTTCGTCTGATCCAGCGTGGCGTGCGTCGTGCCATCGAACAGCACCATTTCGCCTGTGCCGATCGCCCCGATGCCGCCGGCGGAAAAACCGGCGGCCACGGCGTTGACGCGGAAGCTGGAGCCCGCGCCAACATTCACCGCGCCCAGGGCATTGACCTGGCTGGCGGCGATCTGCGCGGTGGTAGCCAGCGTAAAAGTTTCGGTGTCAAGCGCCGCGCCCACGCCGCCATAGAGCGCCGCGGACAGCGCGCCGACGATGCTTTGCGATTTGGCGTGGCTGTCGGCCAGCACATTGACAGCCTGCCGCGTGCCGGCGCCTGGGGCCTGATTGATACTGGCGTCCTGGATGCGCGCGGTGGTTTCGCCGCCGATCTGGTTGACCGTGACTGTGGCGGCCGCCGCGAAGGACGGATCGAAAGGATCGGGGTTGATATTGACCGATCCGGTAGCGGCGATGCTGGCCAGGCTACGGTCAGCGTGGGCATCGACCACCACACCGTACAGGGTCTGCGTGGCGCCCGGGTCGGCTGGCTTGAGGTAGCTGCCCATCGTGTTGCTGGCGGCGTCCAGCTTCACGGTGTCATTGGCGGCATTGGGCGCGGTGTATTGCGCGCTGGCCAGTGTCTGGCCGCCGTTGGCACGCTGCAGATCGGCGTCGCCCTGGCCGGTATCGGCAACCGCCTGCTGCACGATGACGCCGGCGGCGTTGTTGCCGAGCGCACTGACGCTCGCATCCTGGATGCGTGCCGTGGTCGCGCCGTCGATCTGGTTGACGGCAACGCTAGCGCCCGCGGCCAGATTGCCCGCACCCACAGCCACGCTGACCGCGCCAGCGATGCTGCGCAAGGTGTCGTCATTGCTGGCCAGCACGGCGGCATTGCCCCAGGCCGCAACGTTGGCTTTTGAGCCGATACTGGCGGTGACATCGGTATCGATCAGGTTCACCGCGACCGAGCCTGAACCCGACCCCTGGCCGCCCGCCGTGACGGCGGCGCCGACGGCCAGGCTGTTGATCTCGTCTTCGGCATCGGCGGCCACGCGCAGATTGGCCACATTGGCGCTGCCGCCTTCGATGCTGGCGCTCACGGTGTTGCCGATGCGGTTCACCGCGCTGGCCACGCCCAGCGCCACGCCTTCGCCCAGGGACACGGCCACGCCGCCCGAGAGGGCCGAGATTTTCGCGGCGCTATGGGCCGAGACGGTTTCGTTGCCGCTGGTGGCACCTGGTGCACGGTCCGCATTCACCGTGACATTCGTGGTGTTCGCGGTGACGGTGGTATCGATCTGGTTGACCGTGATCGAGGCGCCCGCCGCCGTATCCTTGCCCACCGCCCCGCCCAGGGCGGCCGTGTAGATCGAGGCATCGTCCTGCGCGTTGACGGTCAAACTATTGTCCAGCATGAGCGCGGCGTCTTCGATCTGCGCCAGATAGGTCGAGCCGATGGTGTTGACCGCCACGCCCGCGCCGACGGCGGTCCCCGAGGACAGGGCCACGCCGCCGCCCAGTGACCAGATGGCCGTGCCCGTGTCGCGGGCGTCAACGGTCAGCGAATCGGCGTCGATGCGCGTGCCGTTGCGGATCAGCGCCCGCGCGCTGTCGCTTATCTGGTTGATGGAGAAGGAGCCCGCCAGCGCGGCGCTGCCGGTTTCGGCGGTGGCGCTCAGGGCGGCGGCGGCCGAATAGATGTCTTGCGCATTGCGCGCCTGCACCGTCACATCGCCCAGAATGGTCGAGGTGCTGATGTCGGCGCCGTCGATCAGCGCCGTGGTGTGGCTGGTGTTTTCGCTGTAAGTGACGGCGGCGCCGGCCGCCAGGCTGGAGCTCAGCGCCGCCGAGATGCTGCCGGCCACCGTGTGAATGGAGGCGGTGTCGCTGGCTTGCACGTCCACCGCGCCATACGCCTTGACGTTCAGGTTGCCGGACGCGTCGCCCAGTTGCGCCGTGACGGTGTTGTCGATGAGGTTGGCCGAGACGGAGCCCGCGCCGGCGAAGCCGCCCGATTCGGCGGACAGTGCCACGCCGGCCGAGATGCCGAGGATGCTCGAGGCATCGGCGGCCTGCACATTCAGGCTGCGCGCGGTGACCGCGCTGTCGCCGCTGATGAGGGCGGCGTGGACGTTATGGATGTCGTTGTAGGTGAGAGCGATGCCGACGGCTTTGGAGCTCAAGGCGCCCACCGAGCCGGCCACGCCGTAGATGGCCGCGCCGGAGGGCGCGTCCTGGCCGGTCAGCAAGCTCTGGTCGAAGTCGAAGGCGTCGTGGCCGTTGGCGTCCTTCACGCTGTTGCGGGCCAGCGTGGCCGGGGTAAGTCCCAGATCGGAAGCATTGGTGGCCAGCACGTCGAGCGAGGCGCTCGAACTCGTGGAAATGTCGGAATGCTCAACCTTTGTCGTGGCGTTATTGCCGAGCCGGTTAATAACGAAGCTACCGCCCAGCGCCAGGCCGCTGCCGGTCGAATCACCCTGGTTGACCGCGCCCGCGAGCGCGCCCGCCATCAGTAGCGTGGGGTCCAGTGCGTAGAGCCTGACGTCTTCGACCGCATGGAGGGTTGAGTCCTTGATGAGCGCGTCGACCTGGTTCGCCGCGTCGACGAACGTCAGCGCCATGCCAATGCCCGTGCTGCCCCCCAGCGCCAGCGAACCGCCGCCGACGCCGGTTTGCGTGCTGTCGAACGCCCAGATGTCGGCCGAGCGGGTGTCGAGCGTCGACCCTTCCACCGTGGACGAGACATCGTTGCGCAGTACCGCCAGCGACACTGAACCCGCGACATTGGTGCCGCCGCTGCCGCCCGTGGCAACGCCCATGCCCAGGCCGATGCTCAGATGTTCACCCGCAGCCAGCGCATTGACGTCGATATCGCCCGCCGTGATGTGGCTGTTTATGACGCGGGCCTGGGTCGTATTGTTTTCGTATTCGACGGCGACGGCGCCAGCCAGCGTGGTGGAACTACCGCCTGACGCCGGTTGGGTGCCCGCCAGCGAGAGCGCGGCCGCGCCACCGACCGATACGAGGTTGGAATCGTTGGTGGCGAGCACCTGCGCCGTGTTGCCGCTGGTCTGGCCCAGGTCGATGCGGGCATCCTCCACGGTAGCCGACGCGTTCAGCATGGACACATTGACGCTGACGCTGCCGGATGCGGAGAGTTCGGACGACGAGGTCGGGCTGCTGCCGCCCGAAGCTGGCACGTCGGTCTTGTCGCCCAGCACACCGCTGACCTTGGAATACAGCGTATTCACCACGCCCAGGGCTTTCACCGCCGTCTGCATGGTCGAGCCGCCCAGGCTGTCCACGCCCGTCAGGTTGGCCACCAGTTTGGTCAACATGGCGGGCGGCTTGGGCGGCGTGCCACCGCTTGCGCCACCGCCACCACCGGGATTCTCCGCCGCGCCGCCGCTCTTGGTGCCCGCCACCGATATGGCGTAGGCGGAGCCGTCAGACAGAGCGTTGACCCGGACATCCTGGGCGGTGACGCTACCCGGCTCGACGGCACTCGCGGAGGAGGTCATCCCGTCCGGGCGCCAGGCCGGATCGATGTTGCCGATGGCCGCCGAGGTGTCGCCGGACAGATAATTGACCGCGACGCCCACGCCCACGGCGCTTTCCTTGCTGGCTGTCAGCGCGCCGCCGACGGAAAAGACGGAGACATGCTCGCCGGCCTCGACGGCCAGGTCGCCGGTGGCGATGGTGGCCTTGTTGCTGACGATGGCTCGCGCGTGGTTGTCGTACAGCGTGATGGCCGCCGTGCCGTCCACGCCCACGGGGGCGCCGGCGCCCGATGTCGGGCTGAGGGCGATGCTGAAATCGCTGCTGTCCGCAGTGACGCGTACGCCCGCGTTGGCGGCGGTCCGGATGACGACGCCGTCGTCGACTCCGGCCAGCGTGCTGTTGCCGAAGCTGACGACGTTGGCCGAACCGCCCACGGCCACGTCGCCCGCTGTGTTGCCGCCCGGCAGAACCGGAAACAGGCCCGCCAGCGAGCCCATGCTGCCGGCGTCGGTCAGAACCTGGGTCGTGCCCGTGGCCTCGATGGACACCGCCCTGTCGAAATCGAACGTGGCCGCCTTGTTCGGCGTTTCGCCCGGCAGCGCCGGGTCGGCCAGCACGATCCTGAACGTATCGCCGCCGGTGGTGGTGATGGCGGTGTTCTGTCCCACCCAGGCGGTGCTGTGGTTGCCCAGGCCGAAATAGCTGACGGCGCCGGTCAGTCCCAGGTCGGTACGGCTGCTGCCGCCGCTTGCGTTGGCGTAGCTGTTGAGAAAGCCCGTCGAACCGGTGACCGCGCCGAGGATGGTCTTCATCTCCGCGCCGATGTCGGACAGGCTGTCCCACTTGTCCCAGGTCATGCCCAGCGCATTGAAAGGCACTTCCACATTGCCCTCGACGGCCACATGGGCGGCGCGGATGTCGCTGTCCGGCCCGATGGTGGCTTGCGCATCGTGGTTGATGAAGCTCAGCGCCACGCTGGCGTTCAGCGCGGCGTCGCTGCCCGCGCCCGACCCGGCGCCCGTGCCCGCCGAGGCGACGGCGCCGTTGGCGACGGTGTTGATACCGACGTCGCGGGTTTGCGCGATGACGGCCACGTCGCCGCCAGTGGAGACGTGCGTGCCGGCGCCTATCGTGGCGTGGGCGGAAAAATCGCTCATCGACAGCGCCAGCGTGCCACCCAACTGGAAGGGCGGATCGTCGGCGGCGCTCGCCACGTTGACGCGCCTGGCGGCTTGCGCCGAAGCGTCGCCCAGCAGGTTCGACACCAGGCCGAACAGCGAGGTATTTTCGATGCCGGCCAACGGTGCCTGGTAGGCGTTCGGATCGATGCTGCTGGTGTCAAGGCTGGTCGACGCGCCGACCGCGTTCTGCGTGACGTTGTTGATCGCCGACACCTGCACATTGCCGGCGTCAGGGTTGATGATCGAAGCGTCCAGCGCGGCGCTGGCGCTGGCATTAAACTGCGATACCGCCACCGCGATGCCCGCGGCGGCATTGGCGCCTTGGGACTGGTTGCTCGAGGCGGTGAGCGAATAGGCGCCGCTACTCTGCGCAGCCACGTCCACGTTGCTGCCCACGCCGGTATGGACCACCGCGCCGGACGCGATGGATGCGTCGGCGCTGACGTCGGACAGGCCGACCAGGACGGTGATGGCCCCCTTGCTGTTCTCGCCCTGCGTGGTCAGCGATGCGCTCAGTTTGGCGTTGTTCTGGGCCAGCACGTCCAGCTTGCCCTGGTCGCCGACCGAGACCGTGGCGCCCTGGTCGACCACGGATCTGGCGCCGCCGCCCAGGCTGGTGACCAACACCGCGGTGGGCACCGGGCTGTCTTCATTCTTGTCGGCATCCTTGCCGCCCAGGGTGTACGAGAGGGTGGCCGTCTGGCTCGCGGTGGACGCAAGGGTCAGGTCCCTGGCAGCGGTCACCTGCGCGCCGTCATGAACGTCCACCTGCGCCGTGGCATTGGCGATCATCACCCCGCCGCCCGCGCCGCGGAACAACGTCGCCACGGACAGATCGGGCAGCTTGCCGCCCGCATCGGTGCTGTTGCTGTTGTCTTGCGTGGCCAGGGCTTCCGCGCTCGTCTCGGCATTTCTGGTCGTCGCGCTGGCCGTGGCGGTCAGCGCGACGTTCCTGCCGTTGAGCATGCCCCACACATCCACCATGGAGTGGGCGTTGCTGATCGTGGCGACATTGCCGGTGTTAGCCACGCTCGCATTGGCGGCCAGGGTTATATCTCCGCTGCCGGCGTCGATCAGGGCGTTCCTGGCGACCAGGATAGAGGCGTTGTCCTTGCCCGCCGCCAGCAAGTTGACGTTGCCGCCCCCCGTGGTGATCTGCGATCCCTCATTGACGACGATATGGCTGGCTTCCAGCGTCAGGGAGTTATTGATCAGCTCTCCCAGGTTCACATGCGCGGCATAGCCGGTGGCTCCTGGGGCGGCGGTGCTGTCGCCCACGGTCAGGGTGTTGTCCGCCTGCAAACGGATGTTGGTGTCGCCCTGGCTTTGCAGCCAGGCCACTTGTACCTGGTTGGGCGGCTGCGCACCGGCGGTTCGCGTGGTTTGGCCGGCAGGGAGCGCGTCCTCGCCCGCAGACGTGTCGGGCACACCGGGCGGCAGGGCATCACCGTCGACGATGTCCAGGTTTTCCGGATCGATCAGCAACGTACCCGTTCTGCCTTTGGCCGCCCGGGTATCGACCTGGGCGCGGATGTCCAGGCCGTTCCTCGCCGACACCTCCACCAGGCCACCATTGCCGCCTTGTGCCCCGCCCCTGGCGGAGAGGGTGCCTGCCGTCCTGTTGGCATCGCGGCCCCAGATCGTGATAGTGCCGCCGTCGCCTCGTTGCGTGGCATCGGCACGTACCTGCACGTTTTTATCGATAGCCGTGGTCGATGCCAGACGGTCGCCGGCGATGCCGATATCGATCCGGCCGCCGCCCGTCGTGCCGCTGGCGTCAAGCCGGGCCGATCCGCCCAGCGCCACGTCGTCGGCGACCACGCTGATCTTGCCGCCATGTCCCGCACTGTTCGTCACCGTCAGCGCGCCGGTGATCGCCGCGCTTTTACCGCCGACGATGTCGATTTCGCCGTTGTGTTCCACCATGCCGCTGGCCTGTTCCAGGCCGCCGGTATTGACCGAGGCAAGAAAGGCCGTCTGGTGCATTGCGTCGGCGCCCGCGTTGAGCTTGCCGCCGACGCGGACGGCATCGGCCTGCAGGCGGATGCCGTCGGTGGCGTTGACGACCCCATCGATGCGGATCACGCCGCCCGCCGCGTTGCCGGCTTCCCCGTTCAGCAGTTGCTGTACCGCTGTGCCGTTGACCTTGCCGTCTGCGCCGATCACGCCGTCCATGAACTGCCTGCTCGGCGCCACCGCCGTCAGGCTGCCGACGTTGAGCACCCCCGAGCTGCCCACCACCATGCCGTGCGGGTCGGCGAAGATGACGTTGCCGCCAATCTTGCCGTCCTTCAGGCTGTTGACCGTGCCCTGGATATCGATGGCCTTGTCGTAGACCAGGTTCACCAGGTTGCTGGTCTTCTTCGGCAGCACCAGATTCACGGTCTGCGCCGACGACACGTCGAAGGTCTTGAAGGCATTGACACCTGTCGCCCCGACCACGGTGCGGGTGTTGATGTCGATGGTCTTGCCGTTGGCCGTCAGCGTGGTGGCGGTCTGGCCGGTCGGGACGATGCCGGCGGCTTGAGCCGCGCTGGCGCCGAATACCGCTGCCAGATTCAGGACCAGCGCGCTGCGTCGCGGCGCTTTCTGGAAACGGGCGCGCAGACGTTGGTGAAAGGCTGTCATGATGGTCTCCGGCGGAGTCGCCTCAGGGAACGGCGACTCGAAAAAGGCGGTAGGTTGGGGATGAGAAAAAGCGAATGCGCCGCCGCTTCGCGAGGGACGGTGCGGGAAACAGGGGCATGTGCCGGGCGCGCCCTGTGGGAGCGCGTGGGGACGGGGACGCACAGGTGGTTAGTCCCGTACCAGCCGTGACGCCGCCTTGCATCGCCATCCTGTCGGCGGCGATGCGGCTTTGGGCTCAAGAAGTCATTGGAGGTGCGTCTGCAGGCGCGCCAGCGGCTCGACGTTGCCTAGCGAGCCCAGATGCGCGTGGATCCACGCCAGCCAGCCGTCACGGAACAGGTCCAGCACCTGGGCGTCGTCCAGACCACGCAGCTTGTCCTCGTCAACGACGTGCAGGCCGTTCAGGACTTCCTGCTTGCCATCGCGTTCCACGCGGATGGTCTTGGGCACGAGAAGATCGAGCGCCGCCAGCCTGGCGCAGAACACGCGCGTGCGTTGCATCTCGCCATGGAACAACTTGAGGAATTCCACGGCGCCTTGCAGCAGCGGCGTGTCCTTGCCGTCATCGTCGAACAGGCACTCGCCGTCGGCCTGGTTCCAGCCGGGATAGCTTTCGTCGACGCAGACCGTAAGCTGATCGTTGTCGCCCTCGGCCAGCACAAAGGGATAGCGTCGTACGAAGGCCGGCACATAGGCGCCGCTCGTCCATTGGCCGTCGGCATCCACAAACAGGTTTTCGTGATCGCGCAGGCCCAGCAGCGCCGCCAGCGTGTACTGATTGTCGGGAGCACTGACGAATACCACCGGATAATGGCGGGCGGCTTCGTGGATCTCGGAGCCCGCCATCAACACGGAGTTGGTATCGCGGGCAAACTGGAACTGGCCCGACTGGCGCAAAAGCTTCGAATCCCGATGCCGTTCGCGATTCAGGGCTACTGGTTTGTCGTAGAAAATCATGGTGGGCATGGTTGAAATCTCCCTGGTCATGGCGGCGGTTTTAAGGAACCGGAAACGCGCGGGCCTGTTTGTTCGGTGGAACCTGCGGAAAGCGCCAAAGTCCCTGGCAACAGCGCCTGCAAGTGTGCTTTTTTATTTTCAGCAGGCACCTGGGGTTAAGGAAATACCTGAATCCAGGTATTTTTAGGCTTCCCTGGAGAAAATCGAGGCAAGAGAGATAGGAGGAGCGATGCCTGGAGATTTTTAAAAATTATCAGAACCAGGGAAAGTGACCAGCGTTGCCGTTTGCTTATCTTGTCCTTGCTGGCCACTACCTGTCTTTTGTGTTTTGACTTGGCATCTGGGCGAGCAGTCGTAGCGGCGGATATTCGTAAAACTCTCGGCCACCCCGTTGAATCTCAATATCAGATGTATCTGACAAACTTTTGGGATACATCTTCTTCGTTTCTATAGCGAACCAATTTATTGTTAGCCCGACGGGGCGCGCAACTCAGCTCCGGAATTTTCGGTCCCGTGCGTCGATGATCGATATCCACGGCGAGCACGTTCACCGAGGCCGTGCTGAACTTGGGGCGCGCGGCTGTCGATGGACGGCAAAGGGGCCTGGTGCGACGACGTGTTCGTCGAACGCGGTGGCACAGCTTCAAGTATGAAGCGGCTCGCGTGCGCGCCTACGAATCGGTTAGCCATGCCCCCGGTGCTCCATCGGCAATTACATTGCATTGAGCTGTACAAGCCGAAACGGCCTCATTCGAGCCTGGCGGATCAGACGCCGGATGAGGCAAACTTTGCGACGCTGCCCCCGATTAAATCGGGAGCGTGATTGCCCCGGAGATTCCACTAAAAAGTCATAGAAAGCCGTCCGAAGGAGTGAGGCCTCCTCTAACTTTCCGGAGAAGCTCATCCGGCAAGGATACGTAGAAATCTGAAAAGTTGAGAATTATCAGAACGGATTTTCAGTATGCCCAGAATTTCGGACTGGTCAGATGGAATTTTTGGCGATGGCCGATAGACTACATACATTAGGAATATTAATTAAATAAGATCCAAGGAGTGCGCCATTTCTACGGTTGCAAGCTGTTCACCCAATATTCTCTTTTCTGATGCCGTTGTACCTTGATAAAGGTGCCGCGGCAGGACTTCCGAAGAAGATCTGTTTTGTGAGAGATACGACCTGTGACCAATTCGTATGAGCCGGAGGCTACGCTGTGCGTTGCTGCTACGGTTACCAACCTGCGCGAGATCGAACGTGCCTGGGGGCCGCAAGGCGCGCTTGCCGTAAGGCACGTCGTTCTTGAACGCGCGCGCGAGTCGTGTCGATCAGTGCCTGGCGTCGCAGCGATGAGCGACGACCTGATCCTGTTCATCTTTGACTCGCCGCTCGGTGGTCCGCCATCGCCTGGCCAGGGTTCCGTTCAGGTCGGGTTGCTGCTTGATCGAATTCTTGGTGATCTCGCTGACCAGCCGATCGGAATCGCAGGCGACATCGTCTTCGTCACGGTTTCGCTGTCGGTTGTCGAGCAGGTGGAGAGTGCTTTTGATATCGCGACCGCTGGTTCCGGTGTGATCGTTGGGCGCCCCGGCGAGGAAGAGCGGCGCTGGCGCGAACGCTTTTTCTCGGACATGAAGGCAGCCGAACGCCTGTTCTCGGCGAAGAACCTTGATCGCCTCGTCTTCGACGCGGAGTCGGTTTGCAACCTGCAGAATGCGGAAATCGTCCGCTATTACGAGGTGGTGCCCTTCTGGACGCAGCACGGTGTGCGCAGACCAGTAGCGGAGTTGGTGGCACCACTTGAGCGGCTCGGTCTCATTTGCCGGCTGGACAGCTGGGCCGTTGAGGAAACCGTCCGCGCGCTGCAATCGAATCCAGACCTTTCGCTTGGATGCAACGTGACGGCGCAGAGCGCTTCGCTCGATGCCTCGTGGACCTCCATTCTCGCTGTGCTGGGCGAGCAACGCGAGATCGCGCAGCGGCTCGTGATCGAGCTTTCGGAAGTCACGTCGTCGATCGATCTCGGGAAGGTGGGCGCGTTCGTGCGCCGGATTCAGGTGCTCGGATGTCAGGTTGCGCTAGACAACGTGGGCGGTGGTCACAGCAGCATTGAAGCATTGGCCACGCTGGGTGTCGATGTCGTGAAGATCGATGCAGGGCGCCTGCGCGAGGCGCGCGAGAGCGAGCCCGCCAAAGACTTCTTGCGCAACCTCGTCTTGCTGGCACGGGGCACCTGTGCGGACGTCGTGATTACCGGCGTCGAGGGCGAGGATGACCTGGTGATCGCTGAGCTAGCTGGTGCGACACACATCCAGGGGCCATGCTTTCAGCATGATGTTATTTCCGGTCTGAACATAAGCAGTACTCACTGAAACGCAGATTTCTGATTGGCGGGGAATCACTACGTTCAGGTCCGGCCTTACGGCCGGTCCATGGGTTCATTTATCTGGATCAAAGCGTTTGTACCCGCGAGACTTTTATGGCTTTTCGGGACTCCGGCGCGCTGTTTATTAAAAAGGTATTGTGTGACTACGAAGATTGCAGTGTGTGGACTGGGCTATGTCGGTCTGCCCGTGGCGGTGGCACTCGCGCGCCACTTTGAAGTGACGGGGTTCGATGTTGACGCGCGGCGAGTCACGAACTTGCGCGATGGCCAGGACTGGACCGGCGAAATCGAGCCGCACGTGCTGCGCGACTCGACGATGCGCTTTACCGACAAGGTCGAGGACCTGGCGGGGGCCAACTTCTTCGTGGTTGCAGTGCCGACGCCCGTCGACGAAAAATGCAGTCCCGACTTTTCGCTACTGGAAAGCGCCTGCCGGCTGATCGGTCCGGTTCTACAATCGGGCAGCATCGTGGTGTTCGAGTCGACCGTCCATCCCGGTGCGACCGAGGACATCTGTGCTCCGGTGCTCGAAAAGAGTTCGGGCTTGCGCTGCGGCATCGACTTCAAGCTCGGCTACAGCCCCGAACGGATCAACCCGGGCGACCGCGAGCATCCACTCGAAAAGATCGTCAAGATCGTCTCGGGCCAGGACCAGCAGGCGCTCGACAAGATCGCCGCCGTCTACGAGACAATCATCGAGGCGGGCGTGTTCCGCGCCTCGTCGATCAAGGTGGCCGAAGCAGCCAAGGTGATTGAGAACACGCAGCGGGATATCAACATCGCGCTCATGAACGAAGTCTCGAAAATCTGCGATCTGGTTGGCATCCGCTCGTCCGAAGTACTTGAGGCCGCGGGCACCAAGTGGAACTTCCTGCGCTTCACGCCCGGTCTTGTCGGCGGTCATTGCATCGGCGTCGATCCTTATTACTTGACCTCGAAGGCGCAGGAACTCGGCTACCACCCCGAAGTGATCCTGGCTGGGCGCCGCATTAACGACGGCATGGCCGACTATGTCGCTGGCCGCCTCGTTCAGGTGATCGCGAGCCGCCATCGCCTCAAGCCCACTACGCGCGTAGGCATTCTTGGTATCACGTTCAAGGAAAACGTGCCTGATATCCGGAATTCCAAGGTTGTCGACCTCTACGAAGCCCTCACGCGTTACGGCATGTCTCCGCTCGTCTATGACCCGATGGCCGATGCCGGGCAGGTCCATGAGGAATACGGGATCAAACTCGTAGGCCATGAGGAACTCAAGGCGCTGGACGTACTCGTGTTCGCCGTACCGCACCGCGAGATCATGGAAACGATAGAGAGCGATTTGCCCGAAATGGTCGCGGACGGCGGGATCGTGTGCGATCTGAAGTCGTCACTCGATGGCGAACGGATCACGAAAAGCAGGCTTACCTATTGGGCGCTCTAAGCAGTAGAGCAGAGGATAGTTGAACGACCATCATGACTCATTTCACGATTGCGCCTATTGGTACCTGCCGCATTCACACGCCGCTACGCCGGGGTGCCGGACGCTTTCCTGTACGCCCGATTCTGACCCGCAACTATGGGTTCGTCCATACGAGTTCCGAAGCACTTCAGCAACTGCAGTTCATGTTCGGCAAGAAAGACATCCCAGCTGATGTACGCAGCCTCACGTTTCGTCCTGGTTCATCCGGGAGCTTCGAGAAGAAGGCGTGGCCCGGTGCCGACCTCTATCTGGTGGAGATCTCCTCGCGAAAGCTCCTGAGCGTCGACGATCACCCGATTCAGATGAACTATATGGTGCGTCATTTCGGCGATTTCTTCGCAGACAGGAAGCGAACCAAGCTGTTCTGGTCGATGGCGACGCCTGACCAAATGACTGAGCGGCGCCAATGGCTTGAGCAAGATTTCACGTTCCAGCATCTCCCGCCGGCTGACCGCGATCTGCTTGCGCGCATCCAGCGCCGCGACCTCACGGATGTGGAAGTTTCGGCAGAGATGGAGCAGATCGCCAGGATGGTCGGCAAGGACAATCTGGTCTTCGTTACACATGTGAATGCTGATACGCCGGACAACATGCCGGTCGAGCAACGTCGCATGTTGATCAACGCAGTGCGTGCGATTGCGAAGCGCATGAACGTGCCGTGCTACGACCCGACGCCACTCATGCGCAACCTGGGTCAGGCGAACGCGATGGAAAACGGCGGCCTCGATCTGACGCACTACACCGATCTGTTCTCGGACCAGCTCTGCGAGGCGTGGTATACGGAATTTGTGGTGCCCCGAATGGATTCGTCGGAAATCTACTCGCCCCAAAAGACCGGCTCCGTGCAGCACGAGGATACGGCACATAGCCTCGAGGCCGCATGGAACGCCGGGCAGGTGCTCGAAGTTTCTCGGCGGCTACACGCTATCCTGCGCCGCGGTGAAGGTGGCCGACAGCATCGATTGCTGCTGGGCCGCGTCCAGCACGATTTGGGTGATTTCGAGGGTGCAGCCACTCAGTTCGAATCGTTCGGCGCGGAGTCGGAATTCGACGAAAAAACGAATCTTCTGCTCATGCAGTGCTACTTCGAAACCGGACGCTATGAGCAGGCGGCCCGGCTTGCTGCCGCACTGATCGCGGATGAGCATGAGGCCCCGTCCGTTTTACGCATCTGTGCGGAGTCGGCCGGAAAGCTGGGCGACACGGCAACCGCGCTGGCGACATGGAAGCACTTGTTTAGGACTACGACTGATGCGGCCGATGCGTCGGCTGCGGCGACGGCGGTGATTCTTCTGCTCCAATCGGCGGACGATGGGGAAGGAACGATCCAGTGGGCGCACGAAGTGCGCGAGGCAATGCCGACTCACGCGCCAAGCTTGCTGGCGCTCTGGAACCGAGCGCTGGAGACGTCTGATCGTTCAGCGCTTCTGGAACTGTCGCGCGAACCCGTGGAGATGAGCGAGACCGAGATTCTCTCGCTCGCGCAACGCACCGCTAGGGCCGGTTTTGCTACCCCCTCAGCGCTGCTCGTCGCGACCCACGGTCTCACGCGCAGCAACTGCAGAGCAGTGGTCGACTGGATCGGGCATTTCGGCACCACGTGGCTTGAAGAGGGCAACGCGGCCCTCGTGTCAGGCGACACGCTCCAGGCAGCGGACAAGATTCAGGCGCGCGCTCAGATTAACCCGAACGGCAATGGGCTGATTCGCGCGCGGCGACAACTCGAACGCCAGATTCGCCAGGACGTGCGCGCAGCGCTTACCGCCCGCGACTACGAACGTGCGTCGGACATGCTTGCTATTGCGAGCCAGACACTCACGACCTTCCCCGAGCTGGTGAGCTTCCGCATCCGCGTGGCCGAAGCGATCGGTGACATCCACACCGCGCTGGCCTATCTGCGCGATGCGGCGCAGCACGAGGACATCACGGAGAGCACATGGATAAAGCTGGCCCGTATGGCTGTCCGTGGCGGTTACTACGGCGAGGCGATCGACGCATACGCACGAGTGCTGAATTCGCATTCGAGCGCCCCAGCTAGGCGCATCGAGGCGAAGCGTCGGATCATGGGCCTGCGTAGCCGCGTCATCCGGCTCGCCCGCGAAGCGCATCACGCCGGTGACTACGACAGCGCATGGGCACTTCTTGAACGTTTGCAGCAGCTCGATGCGGACAACAAAGAAGTGTCGCAAGAGAGAAAGCGTGTACTCGCGGGGCTCCGTGTGAAGCTGAAGACACTCGATGCCGCGAACAACGCGGATCGGTTCTTGCTTGGCCAGACGATCCTGCGCCTCGCGCCCGAAGACCCGGTCGGGTTGAAGGCTGCGGCGATCGGGGCTATGCGCACGCACCGTTTTGACCTGGCACTCAAGTATTGGCAGGTGCTGCGTACTCTCTCAGCGTCACCGGAGTTAATCGACGGAAATATCCAGAAGTGCCGGATATACATCGATTGCGCAAAACGCAGGAATGTCGCGTGACTGGCAAACAACGCGCTGGCGGTCTAGGCGACGAGAGCTGCCCCCCCCCTCATTCGAACGCACGTTCACGAACATGGTTTGAGTACTTCGACGATATGGCAGCTGAGTTTTAAAATTGGCTAAAACATTAGAAACAGGAACGGGTGGGAGCACGCTCACCGCGAGAACTGCACCCTCCTCTGCAAAGCCGCGGGCGGCACCGAAGCCCAAGGCGGCCAGCACGAAGGCATCGGTTGCCCGCGAAGTTGCGTCGCCGGTTACGCAGCAGCCCCAAACTGGTACGAAGACAACTGAAGGCTTATCTGCGCTGCACGAAGAACTGGCACGCTTGCTTGCGGCCTGCACGACCATGCAGGGCGCGCGCAATCATCTGGGCGAGGCGGAGCGACTGGCAGAACAGGCGGCAGACGACAGGACTGTGCGTATCGGGCTGCTTCAGATACGGGAGCGAACCGGACTCAGCATGGGCCTGCTCGCACAATGGGGCGATCTTCTTCTCGAGTATCCCGATGATCTCGTTGTGGCACGGCATTACGCGACCCGTCTTTTGAAGGAGCGTCGTATCGATGAGGCCATGGCGCTTGCAGACCGCCACTTTCCCGACCAACCAGACGATCCGGCCAAGGTGCTGGCTCGCGCTGAATTCCTTGCCGACATCAAGGCGAACGAAGTGTCGGATTCCCTCTTCAGGCGCGCCATAGCGAAGCATGATCGTCGTGACCTGCGAATCGCGTTCGCGAAGCGCCTGGCCAGGCGGAGCATGGTCGCCGAGGCGGTTCAGGTCATCGCGCCGGTCGCGCACGAGTTCGCGCCTGAGAGCAAAGGGGGCCAACTTGTCGCGAAGATCTTTGACGACTATGCGTTCTATCGTCGATACGAATCCGAAACCGATCTTACGGGGCAAGACATCAAGATCGTCGCGATGCGCCAGGCCATTCTGCGCTTTCGCAATCGGGTCGTGTCGCAATCGCCGCGCGGAAAGCCCATTTCGGTGGCGCTCGTGACGGGTAGCCTAGGGCCTGGCGGTGCGGAGCGACAGCTAGCGCGGCTCGCTGTGCAACTGCAACGTCTCTCCACGCAGGCGGTCAATGCAGACGAGAACACCACGAACTGCGACGTGGGTGATGTTGAAGTGCTGGTCAAGCAACACTCCAATCCCGCTCGCGTTGACCGACCGCAGTGTCTCGATTTCTTCCTTGGCATGTTGCGGGAGGCTAGTGTCAAGGTTTCCGAGATCAACTCGATGCCGGTAGTCTCGGCCACACATCAGGACATTCCCGACGCAGATCTGCTGCGCATGCTCGGCAACCTGCCGCCACAGGTGCACTACGGTGTTACGCGTCTCGCCCCGTATCTGCGCGAGCGCGCGTTCGATGTCGTAAGCCTCTGGCAGGACGGCACTGGCCTTTTTGGCGCCCTCGCCGCGCTGCTTGCCGGCGTGCCCACGATCCATCTCGTCTTCCGCGGGTTACCGCCGAATATCCGGCAGGAGCGTAATCGTCCGGAGTATGCCGCGTTCTTTCGCGCCATTGCCGAGGTGCCCGGCGTCGAATTCGTCAGCAACAGCATGACCGGCGCGCGCGAGTACGCGCAGTGGCTGGGGCTGCCGCTTGGGCGTTTTCACGTCCTCTACAACGGCGTACCTGAGATGAGCACACTCGCCTCTGAACAGGACGAGCGAAAGTGGACGGAGTTTGCTGGGCGCACGGCGGACGCGACCGAAACAATCGGTGGCGTGTTTCGCCTCGAGCCGGACAAGCGCCCACTCCTGTGGATCAGGCTTGCGCATCGGTATCTGAAGCGGCGTCCTCTTGCGCGGTTCGTCATCGTGGGCGATGGCCGTTTCTTCGAAGAGGCGCACGCGCTTGCGACAGAGCTTGGCATCGCTGGCCGCCTGTTGCTTGTGGGGCTTTCAGCGCACGTGGGGTTCTGGTACTCGAAGCTGGACGTCAAGGTACTGCTCTCGCGCCACGAGGGCTTGCCGAATGTGCTGATTGAAGCGCAGCTTCTCGGCATCCTGATGGTGTCGACGCCTGCGGGTGGGGCGGGAGAGTGCTTCATAGACGGTGAGACCGGACATCTGCTCGCGTGCGCGGAGAACCCTGACCTTGACGACGCATGCGAAAAGATTGAACAACTTGTTCAGAGTGCGCAGGCAGACGTCGCCGTGAGGAAACGGGCAACCCAGCGGGCCACCGAACTTTTTTCGGTGGAGGCGATGCTCGAAACGTTCATGAGCCTCTGCTGGCGTGAAGAGCCCGTCGAGGAACGCTCCCTGCCAGGGGAACAACCCAAAAATCGGGTGATGAATTAATGTCGTACTGCCTTGTTCGCATGCCTGACCGCCTGGTTATGGCCCTGGCTCTCTGCCTCTGCGCTGCTTTGCAAGGGTGCGTGATTCCTCGTAGCGGGCCACTCCTGAGCGAGGTGCAGGATTCTCGCGATCGCAATGATATTGAGCTAGTCAGCGTGACGCCAGCGCTCGCGCTTGCTTCGCGCGCGACAGGCAGCGCAAGCTTTCCGGTTGACTTCCTACAGACGCAACCGATTGACCCTGAAAAGCTGGCCCCCGGTGACGGCGTGGATATCTCGCTGTGGGGGCAGGACAGTGTAGGCGTCTTCGCTCATGGTGCGGGTGGCTCTGGCGGCATGACAGACATGGGAGAGATAGTCATCGACGAGGCGGGTACGATCTACGTTCCGCAGATCGGCCGCGTGCATGCGCAAGGCCTGACGCCGGCCGGGCTGCGCGACGCGCTTGAACGGCGCCTGAGTCGCGTAACGGTCGGGCTCGATGTCAACGTGAAGCGTACAGACCGACGCGGGCAAACCGTGACGATCGAGGGTGATCTCGGCAAACCTGGTGTGTACCCGATCGGGCCTGGCACACAACGACTGAGCGGACTGTTGAGCCAGGCGGCGCCGAACCAGACGAACCCCGAGCAACTCGCGATCACGGTGAGACGGCATGGCGAGAGTGCTTCGGTGCGTCTGTCCGATATCTATCGCAATAGCGCGGAGAATATTGCACTGCGCGCTGGCGACTCGATTGTTGTGCACAACATCGTGGAAGATCTGATCGTACTCGGCGCCACGGGAGCCCAGTCGAGAGTCAGGCTCAGTAAGCGTAACTACACGGTGCTCGACGCACTCGGCGATTCGCGTGGGTTGGGCGACTCGCTTGCCAATCCAAAGGCGGTTTTCCTGCTGCGCATTCGCGCAGATACCCCGATGGGCGCGGACAAGCCACCCGTCGTCTATCAGTTTGATTTCACGAAGCCTGAACAGATGGTCCTTGCCGGCAAATTCTCGGTGCAGGACGGGGATGCAATCTATATATCCGACGCACCGTTTACGCAGATCCAGAAGGTTCTATCCGCTTTTAGTGCGACGCTTGGCACCGCGCGCTCTGTGTCCGGCTTGTCGCAGTGAAGGCAGAACATGAGCAACCAGGATCGGATCAGGAACTGGCGTAAGCGTCGGTCGACACGACATGTCGATGGCGAGGCCGCCGAAGCGGAAGCACTTTCCAGCGCCGCTGCCGGCCAGCTCGGTGCACGCCCCGACTGGCGAGGAGCGGGCGACGTCATTGACGTGCTGACTGGCGTGCTCGATGCGCTCGCCAGCGCTCCGCGCGAGAGCGTGGCCAGCCGGCGGCGCATATACGAGGCACTCGAGAGCGAACTCGACGCAAAGCTCGCGCGGGAAGGCGCGCAGCCCGGGCGCGCGGATTTTCAGCGGCGTCAACTGCGCATGGTCACACGCCTGCTGGAAATCGATATCCGCGCGGGCGTTGACGTGTTGATGACAGGTTACGCGCCAGCGACGCTTGACACCGACGACGCGCGTCTGACCGATGGGTTCGAACGCCGGGAGCAGCAACGCAAGCAACAGGAAGCGCGCGACGCGCGGCGGCTCGCTTCGCGGGAGGACATTGCACACGAGATCGCTCTGAGCTCGCACGAGAAGCGCGAAGTCGCACTGCTGCGCGAGCAGCTCTCCGGGATTCGCGCACGTCAGCATGGCGCGCAGCCGGGCACACTGCAGTCGCGGCTCGCGAGCATCGCGCCGTTGCTACGGTTTCAGTTGCACGTGCTCCAGAACGAGAGCCGCGTCGCGCTGTTGTGGTCCGTGGTCGGCCCCGCCGTGCTGCTGAGCCTGATTTCGTCGCTCTATTTCCTGATGGGCACACACTACGTGCTCGGCATGGACGTGCCCACGTTCTCTTTGCTGGGCGCGACAACGTGGATCATGTTCCGGCAGGTGGTGTTTCGCACGAGCACAAGCTACGTCTCGGCGCGCGGGCTCATCAATCTCGAATCCGTTACGCCGCTTGCCATAGCACTCGTGCAGGGCTGTCTCTTCATCGTGATCTATCTCGGTGTCTACGCGATTCTGATCGGCGTCGGCCATGCTCTGGGCCTCATCACGCTGCCGGTGCGTTGGTCGGGTGCGATCGTCTACGTCGTCATGATGGGATGCGCGAGCGTTGCGATGGGGCTGATTTTTGGCAGCATCGCGACCCGTTGGCGCTTCTTTCTGCGCCTCGCGCCCGTTATCGAGCGTTGCCTGGAGATGTTCTCGTCCGTCTTTTTCGTCACCGAGCAGTTGCCGGAACAGTACCGGCAGTACTTTCTGTGGTCGCCGTTTGCGCACGGCATGCAATTGCTGAGGTCGTCGTATTTCGCCAGCTACACCTCGCAGGATGCAAGCTTCGCGTATTTCATCACGGCGCTGGTCTTTCTTTGCGTGCTCGGTGTGGCCATGGAACGGCTCGCTCGACCCCACGTGCAACCGATGTGAGCGCGCCATGATCGAACTGAACGGTGTCACGGACGCACCGCATCTCTTCGGCGTACGGCAACCACTGCTCGAGGCGGTCGACCTGGGTATTCCGCACGGACGCTATGCGCTGCTCTCGCACAGGCCCGAGTTTCATCGAGCCATTGTCGACATCATCTCGGGTCTGCGTCCGCCACGCGAAGGGTTTGTCGAGCACCAGGGGCGCGTTTCGTGGCCGTTGGGGCGGCAAGGTTTCGTGCGCGGCAAGGCGACTGGGCTTCGGATGATCGAGTTCGTATGCGCGCTCTACGGCATGGAGTCCACTCCATGCGTTGCACTGGTGTCGGACCTGCTGACGAGCCCTGAGTATCTGCTGCGGCCAATGGAACACTGGCCACTCTATGTACGGCAGGAATTCTCTTTTGCGCTCGCCCTCGCGCCAGATTTCGACGTGTACGTCGTTGAAGGGGCGATCCCGTTCGAGGCGTGCCGCTTCACGAACCTGTGGCTTGCGCTATTCGAGGAGCGGCTGGTGGGACGCACGCTGCTTCTATCAACCTACCGTCATCAGCAGATGATGGACTACTGCACCAAGGGTTTGGTCTATGAGCAACAAGGCCTTCGGATCGACGACGACCTCGAAGAATGTATCCGCCGATTCCCGCACCGAAGATCTCGCAGCGAATCGGGAGCACAAGGCGAAGACAGCTTCATCGATGTTGGCGCCGGAAACCAGTTCGGTGTCTAGCGAGGAACTTCCAGTCGCGCAGCGCGCGAAGGTGCGCGAGCAGGCATTGCGGCGCCGGCGCAGCCAGCGCCTCATGACGATCGGCCTCGTGTTCGTGCCGGTCATGTTGGCGGCGATATACGCGCTCGCCTTCGCGGCACCTCGCTATGGCGCCGAATCACGCTTCTCGGTGCGCTCCAGCACGCCCCAGTCGTCCGCCCAGAGCGCCTCGGCGAGCCTGCTATCGAGTGGCAATGGAGGCAGTGCGGTAGGAGGATTCGTCGACGGCTGGGCTGTCGCCGACTTCATCCGTTCGCGTGACTGCATGCGCCAGCTCGACAGCGAGATCGGCTTGCGGACGTACCTCGCGTACACCGGCCTCGATCCGTTGAACCGGCTGTCGCCACAAGCCGGCGAGGACGAGCTTTATCGCGCTTATCTCGACGCGATAGATGTTTCGTACAACATGATCGAGCAGATCGACGTACTGCGCGTGAGTGCCTTTTCGCCCGCAGATGCACGGACGATCTCCGATGCACTGATCGGGCTCGCCCAGCAGTTCGTCAGCAACATGGACGAGAAGGGCATTGCCGACACATTGAAGGTCAGCAAGGAAGCCGTGACGCGCGCGGAGGAGGACGCCATCGTCGCGCGAGGTGCACTTGCCGACTGGCGTGTGCGCAACGGCAATATCGACCCCGAGGCGGAAGCCGGCATGTTGCTGAATCTTTCCGCTCAACTGGAGGCCGAGCTCAACACGGCGAAAATCAATCTCGACAAGGTTCGCGCGCTGAGCAACCCCGAGCATCCGATGCTGCGGCCTGCGCAGCTGCAGGTAAGCGCGCTGCGCAAGCAGCTCGACGACGTGCGTGCTCGTATGAGTGGAAAGGGAAATACAGAGGCGAGCCGACTGAAGTCCTATCAGGCGCTGCTGAATGCGCAGACCTTCGCAGACCAGAATCTCACCTCGGCCCGGCATAACTACCAGCAGGCGTTCACCGACACCCTTCGGCTGCAGCGTTACCTCAGCGTGATCGCTCGCCCGGTTCCAGAGGTGCAACCTGGGAGCCCGAACACGAGCTTGCTGCTGATCGAGGCGCTGGCGGTAGGGTTCGTCTTCGCGTTCGTTGTGCGGATGGCCCAGGCGCTGTACCGGGAGTTCAGGCATGGCTGATGAACCACTGGTGGAACGCTCGATAGTCGCCGTCGCAGTCTCCCCGCTCGACGCCGCGAAACGTGCGATCCGGGCCGAAGCCTGGGAGGCCGGCCTCGCGCAACTCGACGAAATCGAGCGCGGCGGCGGACAGCTCGACGCCCATGCGGGCCTTCTGAAGGCGATTGCGCTGATCCGCTCGCGCGGCTTCGCGCCCGGAATCGGCTGCCTCGACGCGCCGCGGATTCGCGAAGCGCAGGGCCGCGCCGACGTGCGCCGCCTCGTGGTCGCGCCACTCGTCAAGTCCGGGGCGCTGGCCGAGGCGGCCCAGGTGTTCGACCTGCTGGTGCGTGCCTATCCCGAGAGCGGCGACGACCGGCGCAGCTACGCGAGCGTGCTCGCGCGGCTCAAGCGCTGGAGCGAGGCGATCGCGCATGTCGACGAGGCGGCCCGTCTCGCGCCCGACGACGTCGCGCTGCTGGCCACGCGCATCCAGTTGCGCACCCAGGCC
>NZ_JAAGPQ010000057.1:0-240 GCF_017104985.1 Paraburkholderia sp. Ac-20342
TGTCATTAAAAAAAAAAAAAATATACATGACGTTCGGTGCATACGATATAATAAACACCATAAAAACAATGCACTAATCCACCACATCACTCGACTTTCTATAATATACCATCTTTTACCATATTCATCTTCTCATCACACCCATGTATGTTTCATACACTAGTCCTGCTTGATCTTCGCATACATCACAATCGTCACCACCTTATCTATCTCGATCTTGTCTACCCATCACCTATTCCA
>NZ_JAAGPQ010000004.1:0-157039 GCF_017104985.1 Paraburkholderia sp. Ac-20342
CCGCGCTTGGCGCGCGCGCCCGCCAGCTCGAAGCCGCCGGCAACACGGTCTCGTGGCTGATGGCACGCGCGCCGCAAGCGCCGCGAGCGCTCGCGCTGATCGCATTCGGCGACACCGTCAAACCGTCGGCGCGCGCGGCCGTCGAGCGGCTCGAACGCATGGGCATCCGCAGCGTGCTCGTCACCGGCGACAATCGCGGCAGCGCGGCGAGCGTCGCGCAGGCGCTCGGCATCGGCGAATTCCACGCCGAAGTCCTGCCCGACGACAAGGCCCGTGTGATCCGCGACCTGAAGATGCGCGACGCCGGCATCGTGGCGATGGCGGGCGACGGCATCAACGACGCGCCCGCGCTCGCCGCCGCCGACATCGGCATGGCGATGGCGACCGGCACCGACGTCGCGATGCACGCGGCCGGCGTCACGCTGATGCGCGGCGACCCGGCGCTCGTCGCCGATGCGATCGACATCTCGCGCAAGACCTGGCGCAAGATCCAGCAGAACCTGTTCTGGGCGTTCGTCTACAACCTGATCGGCATTCCGCTCGCCGCGCTCGGTCTGCTGAACCCGATGCTCGCGGGCGCGGCGATGGCGTTTTCGAGTGTGAGCGTCGTCACCAATGCGCTGTTGCTGCGCACGTGGCGCGGAGCGGCGAACCATCGGAGCGGGCGGGTGCGCTGAGCATCGCACCCGCCCGGGCATGCCGTTCGCCGGATGTGTGCCGCTCGGCCCGCGCTCAGCCCAATATGCCGGCGGCGAACAGGGCAACAACGTTTCAGGCGTCAACGCCGTCACGAAAGCGCGGTTGCCGCCGCACGCATGGCACAAAGCGAACCGCCTACGCGGTCGGCCGGAACATCTGGAACATCGCGCCGATCTCGGCGTAGTCCGCGCGATAACCGGCACGCATGATCGGCTGCGCGGCATGCGTGTCGAACAGGCCGTCCTTCAGATACTGCTCGTCGATATGCACGCCGACCACCTGGCCGAGCGCCAGGTAGTTCCCCACCGGTTTGCCGTCGAGGTCGTGCAGCTCCATGATCTGCAGCAGCTTGCATTCGAGCGCGGCCGGCGACTCGCCGACGTGCGGCACCGCGACGTTGCGGCCCGGCGCGGGCGTGAGCCCGGCCAGCTGAAACTCGTCGACGTGCGACGCAACCGGCGCCGACGAACGGTTCATCTGCTCGGCGAGCGGCCGCGTGGCGAGATTCCACACGAATTCGCCGGTGGCTTCGATATTGGCCATGCTGTCCTTGCGGCCTTCGCTGCAAAAACCGATGATCGCCGGCGGTGCGGCGAACAGGCCGAAGAAGCTGTATGGCGCGAGGTTGAGCGTGCCTTCGCTATCGCGCGACGAAATCCAGCCGATCAGCCGTGGCGCGACGATGGCCTTGATCGGATCGTGAGGCAAACCGTGGCCGGCGGCGGGATCGTAAAAGTAATGAGACATGACGTAGCGTTGGGTTGGTGTGTGACAAGTTGCCTGAAAAAAACTTACTTAGCGTGAATATTGCACTAGCCGCGGCCGATCACGCGCTTACGCCCTTCCCTGACGCGCGCAAGCCGCGCTTCGTCCCACTCGTGAAAGCCCGCGCCGCTGCGCACGCCGACCCGCCCAGCGTCGACCTGCGCGCGCAGCAGATCGATCACGTCCTCGTCCTTCGCGAGCTGCGGCATCAGATGCGAGGCAATGTCGACGAAAGTGTCGAGCCCGCCCATGTCCGCGCTCTCGAACGGACCGACGATCCCCCAGCGGCGTCCGAGCGAGGCCTTCATCACGCGGTCGACCACCTCGGGCGTCGCCGCCCCCGACCGGACGATGTTCAGCGCCTCGCGCAGCACCGCGAACTGCAGCCGGTTGCCGACGAAACCCGGAATCGCCTTCGCGAGCACGACCGGCTCCATGCCGATCGCGCTCATCAGTTCGGCGGTCCGCTGCGTGACTTCGGGCGCGGTCGCGCTGCCGGGCACGACCTCGACGAGCGGAATCATGTGCGGCGGGTTCCAGAAATGCGCGATCACGAAGCGTTCCTTCGCGCGCAGCGGCGTGGCGAGCCGATCGGGCGGGAAGCCGCTCGTGTTGCTCGCGAGAATCGCGTCCGCGGCAAGCAGATCGGTCAGCGTCGCATAAAGGCGATGCTTCAGTTCGAGCACCTCGGGAATCGCCTCGATCACGAATTGCGCCGACGCCATCGCATCGAGTTGCGCGTGCGTTTCGATGCGCGCGAGCGCCGCCTGTTTGTCCGCATGGACGATGCGGCCCGCATCGATCAATTCGTCGAGCACCGCTTCCGCTTTCGGCGCGACGCTCGCGAGACGCGCCGGGTCGACGTCGTGCACGATTGTCCGGTATCCATGCAATGCGCTCTGCGTCGCGATGCCGACACCCATCAGGCCCGTGCCCACCACGCCTATCGTTGCGTTCTGCGTTGCGTTGTCCACATGCGCTCCTGCTGCCGTCGATGAAAGCTCCGAAGCATAGCGCAGCATGCGCAAAACGCACGCCCAGATGCGCCGAAGCCGGCCTTCCCGCGAGGGAAAGGCCGGCTTCGTGGACTCACGCCGCGAGAGGCGGCGCCGTCATGCCTGCATTAATAGTGGCGCGGGGGCGGCGGACGATGATCGTCGCGGTGATGCGGATCGTAGTCGTGCGGATGATGGCGCATCCAGTCGTCGTGCGCCCAGTAGCGATGGCCGTCCCAATAGCGGTCGCCATGCCAGCCGATGTTGATCGACACGCCCACCGGCACCATGTGCGGCTGGCCGTAGACGACCGGCGCCGGGCCGTTCTGGATGTACATGTGATCCTGGGCGAATGCGCTGCCGGCTGCGAGCAGTGCGCCACCGGCGAGCAGCGTTGCGATAACCGAGCGCGATGCCTTGCTGAAAGTTTTCATGATGACCTCCCGTCAAAGTTTTATTCAAGCCAGCGTCCGTGCTGTTCGGCTTGCCCGTTCGGGATCGATTGGGCTCGAACCAGACGCCGTACGCTTGAGAGGCACTTTAGCGGCCCGCGGCGCATGAAGACGTGAGCACTTGTAAGCGCGCATTTCTTAGATAGGGACGGATGACTCAGGGCGATTTTCGCTTTCGAGCCCCGTTCACCAAGGCTTACAGCCCGATTCCTCAACGCGGCCCGGCGAATCGGTGTGAGCGGCCGTTACATTCATTTCGCCGGAGAAATATTTCGTAAGGACGAGAGCGCCCGCAACGTCGCCCGCACGGCATGGCGGCTCAAAAACAAAAAGCCACGATTCGCTGATGCGAACAGTGGCTTCATTGAGATGCGCACCCGAAGTGCGCGCCCCGGCACGTTATGTTTGCGCCTGAGACGGTGAGGCAGCTTTTAGTCGGTCAGCTTGATGCCGAACAGCGTAGCTTGCGTGCGGCGCACACGGTCCGCTTCGCGGCTGCGCGCTTCGTACGAGTAGTCCGCATCCAGCGGCAGATGGGGCGACGCAAAGAGGTCGCTGACCTTTTGGAACAGTGCAAAGATGAAGCTCATGGCGACTCCCGGTTAGTGACTGCGTTTCTAGGGTTTTCCCTTATGCGTAACTATAGGGTTTTCCCCAATAAAAAGCTAGTGCAACGCAGCATTTTTTCGGTGTGGCGCGATGTCACGGCCTGTTTCGGTCATGATGCGTTGCATCAGGACAACGCCCCCGATTTAACGTTTGGGCGGTTTGGGGCGTGTTTGCGGTTAAACAGGTGACCGCTGGAAGGTTGCGGGCGCGCGGCGGGCAAGGGAACGAGTCGCCGCCTGGACAAGCGGCGCCGCGGTGTGAGTTTCGGGTGGGCACTTCGCCTCGGAGCCGCCTCGGGCACGGGCGATGGGGCCATCATGAAGCGCCGGCGCGCCCGCCTTGCACGGCGCGGCGGCGAGAATCATCAGTGCGTCGGGGCGGGTGCCTTCGCCCGGTGGCCGTGCGGCGGGCGGACGCTGTGCCGGCCATGAGCCGTCTGCGTCGCGGCGACCTGCTGGGGTGCAACCGGTGCCGTGGCCGCTGGCGCTGACGGGGCGGTGGCCGCAGCCACCGCCGTATGCGCGTCGAGCAGGCTGACCATCGCCGCCTGCTGGTTCTGCATCATCTGCTCGATGCGCTGCTGCTGCGCCGTGGTTTCGCGCGTCAGGCGCATCAGCAGCAGCGTTTGCGCAACGCCGATCGCAACCGTCACGAGCAGCGCGCCGACCACGATCGACAGCATCCATTTCATACGGCGCGAATGATCGGTCGCGGCGCGGCGCTGATCGGCGATCACGCCGTAAAGCGCATCGACGGTATCGGCAAAGGCGGTCGCCCGCGCGCGATCGAGTTCCGGCTCGGCGCGATGTGCGTCGCGCCACGGTGTGGCGAAGGCGGCGGGAGTGTCGAGCGACGCGGGTGCGGGTGCGGGTGCGGGTGCGGGTGCGGGTGCGGGTGCGACAGTAGACGCGGCAGCCGAAGGCTTGTTCGGCTGCACATCGCGCTGATCCGTGAAAACGGTGGAATCGACCGCAGCAACGAATGCGTCACGCGCTTGAGCCGAAACGTCCACAGCGGATTGACTTGTGGTGTTCGCGCCCGCGTGACTGTCAGGTGCCTCGCGCGAAGCCACCGCGGCCTTCGTGGACGTCGCGGCAAAACGCTGCGACGGCTTGCCGCCGCCCACGGCCGGCGCGGTGCCCGAACCCGCCGCGGCTCCTGCTTCCGTCGCCTGACGCAGCGCGGTCACGCTGCGCGCGACGGTAGCCGCCATCGTCGAGGCAAGCGGCGCGGACTGTTCGCGCGCGGCTGCGGCGGCTGAGTCGCCGGCAGTCGCATCGGCTTCCGGCGCCGCTTCGCCTGAAGCACCCGAGGCCTTCGACTCCTCCGCAGCCCCCGCCGCATCCACCCCACCGCCCGCTACCTCACCCGCCGGCACAACCGCCACTCCCGGCTGCGGCTCGATATCGAACCCGCTCAACTGCGCATTGACCGGCTCCGCCACATCGGCCTTCGCCGCACGCGGCGCGCGGCGCGCCGCCTTGTCGGGCGATGCGTTGTCGTCGAGCGCACCGACGGCCTGCAACACCACGTCGGGCAGCTCGAAGCCATGCAGCGTGCCCTGGCGAATGTCGATATTCATCGCTTCGAGCCGCGCGCGAGTCGGATCGTCGGGGAACAGGTCGAGCGTGCTGTCGTCTCGCGCGGCGCCGCTCAGTTGCGCGAGGCGTTGTGCCGAGCGCGCCGCGCGCGCCAGCTTGTTTTCGGTTTCGGTGGAGACGGCGCCCTGCCGCTGCTTCTTCGAAGCAGCGCGCCTGGGCTTGGACTGCGGGGATACTACTGAATCTGCCATAGAGAAAAAAGCGGTCGTCGCCGGGAACGGGGCGCCGGATACCGCTCGTCATTGCCATTGGAATTTTTAGACCCCGCATTGTCGCACGGCGCTCCGCCCGTGCCGAAGCCATTCGCCGACGATTTGCGCCGCTTCCGCCCATCCCCCATCTCACGACGCCTCACGGAAAATCACGCCGAATCACAACGCCGTATTACAACACCGCGTCACGACGTCGCGTCATCCTGGCGAAACTGCCTCACACCGTGCAGTTGCCGCAAGCGTGCGCAGATCGAGTCGTATTCCACATTCGACACGCGGTGCAGCGTAATCATCACCTCGTCGCACTCGGGCGCGTCATCGCTCTGCTGCATCACGAACTGCTTGACGCGCGGGCTGGCGGCGCCGAGTTCGTCGTGCAGCGAGTGAAACGTGAGCGCGCCGCGCTCGACGATCATCGTCAGTTGGCGGCGCTGCTTGACCGTGATGAAGCGCCGCTCGAGCGGCTTGATACCGGCGAGGATGATCAGAATGATGATCGTCGCGGCAATCGACGCCGTGTACAGCCCGCCGCCGACCGCAAGCCCGATCGCCGCGACCGACCACAGGCTCGCCGCGGTGGTCAGCCCGCGCACGATCTCGCCGCGCAGCAGAATCGAGCCCGCGCCGAGAAAACCGATGCCCGACACGACCTGGGCGGCCATCCGCGACGGATCGAGCACGACGTGTTCACCCTGCAGCACTTCGGCGAAGCCATACGCGGACACGATCATGATGAGCGCCGAGCCGACGCAGACCAGCATATGCGTGCGCAGTCCCGCTGCCCACGAAAGCCGCTCGCGCTCGAAGCCGATCACGCTGCCGAGCGCCGCGGCCAACACGAGACGGGAGACCAGTTCGAGATTGCCGAGCATGGTTGTTCCTCCTTATCTGAAATGAGCGCGGGGCCGCTCGCTTCGCTCATGCTTCATCGCGCGGCTTCATGCCCCTTTCGCGGTCCACCTCGCACGCGAACTCCGCATCGCGCATGCGTCGTGCATGTCACAGACTCATGCCGACGTCCGTGCCAGCGCGAGACGTTTGCTTTATGCTAAGCCGCACATTGGCGCGCCCGAGCCGCTGCCTTGAATCGCTGTCCTGAATCACTGCCTTGCATCGCCGCCCTCAACGCCACGCCGAAACGCCGCACCCGCCCCATCCGCCTATGCCGAGCCCGACCCCGCCCTTCGCCACGACCACCACCGCCACGACAGCGACCGCGCTGCGCGGGCACTTCGCGAACGTGGTGCTGCCGATGTGGCGCGGCTCCGGCTTCAACACCACCCTGAAGCTGCCGTACGAAGCGCTCGACGCCGGCGATCATCGGCCGCTGCCCGCGCAGCGCTATCGGGCGATGGCCTGCGCGCGACAGTTGTTCACGTTTGCGCAGGCGGGCGACATGGAGCATGCGCGCGTGCTGTTCGATTCGCTGAAGCACACCTTTCAGGACACCGGCCACGGCGGATGGTTCTACAGCGTCGATGCGCTCGGTGTGCCGCTCGACACCACCAAGGACCTCTACACGCACGCGTTCGTCATCTTCGCGTGCGCCGAATACGGCCGGCGCTCCGGCAATCGCGACGCGCTCGCGCTCGTACACGGCACGACCGCGCTGATCCAGTCGAACTTCGCGGCCGACGACGGTCTGTTCAACGCCGCGCTCAGTGTCGACTTCTCGAAAGTCACCGGCACGCCGCTGCAAAATCCGCTGATGCACCTGACCGAAGCGTGGCTCGCCGCCTGCGAGGCTACCCACGACAACGCCTTCGGCGCCGCGTTGCGCCGCCTGGCCGACGCGGTCGCGCGGCATTTCGTGCATGCGCCGAGCGGCTGCATCGCCGAATTGCCGATCGGCGCAAGCGACAACCGCCTCGAGCCGGGGCATCAGTTCGAATGGTTCTGGCTGGTCAGGCAGGCGGGCAGCCTCGTCGACGGGACGGGCCTCGCCGAAGCGCTCGCGCGCGCCTTTACCTTTGCGCGGCAGCACGGCGTGGACCCGCACAGCGGCGGCGTATGCGCCGCGCTCGACGAAGCCGGCCATATCAAGGACGCGACCGAGCGGATCTGGGCGCAAACGGAATATCTGCGCGCGCTCGCCTGTCACGACGACCCGGCCGTGCGCGCCGCGTTACCGCAACAGATTGCGCTCTTCGCGCAACGGTTTTTGCATTCGCGCGGCTGGTTCGAATGCAAAACATCGGCGGGCGAAGTGGCGCGCGCGGACATGCCGTCGACCACGCCGTATCACCTCGCCACGGCGTACGCGGCACTGCCCGCCGCCGCGGAATCAGAAACGAGTCCTTAAGCGAAATTAGAAGAAAATAAACGAAGATAGCTGGCCAAACGAATCATCCGAAGACAAACGTCTTTGGCTGAAAAAACGCGCTGCCGCTCTTCACAGGAAGTGGCCGCAAGCCGGTCTCGCTGGTTTACCCTGACGACAAAACAATGCCTTTCGAAGGCTTTTCGGGCGTCAAAAAATATCAGAACCGGGGAATACCCGGATACGGGTTGATTGGCGTCCGTCATAAAGACGTGATACAACTCTCCCCTCGCGCTTTGCCTCACGTCGAGGGATAACGAACGCGAATGCAACACACAACATTTATTGGATCAAAAATGGCAACAGGTACTGTTAAGTGGTTTAACGATGCAAAGGGCTTTGGCTTCATCACCCCGGACGACGGCGGCGAAGACCTGTTTGCACACTTCTCGGAAATCCAGTCATCGGGCTTCAAGTCCCTGCAGGAAAACCAGAAAGTGACGTTCGAAGTCAAGCAAGGCCCGAAGGGCAAGCAAGCTGCGAACATCCAGTCGGCCTAAGTACTTCCGTACTGTCAGGACGACCTGGATAGCGCGCATAGGTGCCTTTTCCGGCACCTGCCGCATCTAACGCAAAATGGCTCGCTTGCGCGGGCCATTTTCTTTTTGATGCTTTTTCGATGCGCTTTTCAATACCTGCTTTTCAAAGCGCTACCGCATTAAATCGCATGCATTGCGCTTAATCCGAATTCCGCATTCGCGGCCGGCATCGCGCCCGGCTGTTGCGTGCGCAACACAGTTTCCGAAATTTCGAACACCGAGACGGCCTGCTTCAACTGCTGCGTCTGCTGATGCAGCGAAGCCGCCGCCGCCGCGGCCTCTTCGACGAGCGCCGCGTTCTGCTGGGTCATTTCGTCCATCTGCACGACCGCCTGGTTCACCTGCTCGATGCCGGTGCTCTGTTCGAGCGACGACGCGCTGATCTCCGCCATCATCTGCGTGACGCGCGAGATCGACGCCGACACGTGGCTCATCGCCTCGCCGGCGCGCTCGACGAGCGCCGAGCCGCCCTGAATCTCGGCAACCGACTCGCTGATCAGCGTCTTGATTTCCTTCGCCGACTGCGCGCTGCGCTGCGCGAGTCCGCGCACCTCGCCGGCCACGACCGCGAAGCCGCGGCCCTGCTCGCCCGCGCGCGCCGCCTCGACGGCCGCGTTCAGCGCGAGGATGTTGGTCTGGAAGGCGATGCCGTCGATCACCGAGATGATTTCGGCGATCCGGTCCGAGCTTTGCGCGATGCCGCGCATCTTGTCGACCACCTGGTTGACCACCTCGCTGCCGCGCGAGGTCGCGTCGAGCGCGGTCTCGGCAAGCGCGTTCGCTTCGCGCGCGTGATCCGCGTTCTGGCGCACGGTCGCGGTCAGTTCTTCCATGCTCGACGCGGTTTCCTCGAGCGAAGCGGCCTGGTTTTCGGTGCGCGCCGACAGATCGGCGTTGCCGGTGGCGATTTCATCGGCGCCGATATGGATCGAGTCGGCCGATTCGCGCACGCTCTGCACGGTGCGCGCGACGCTCGCCTGCATCGCCGCGAGGCCCGAGAACAGGCGGCCGATCTCGTTGGTGCCGCGCGCGGCGATCGGCTGATCGAGACGCCCTTGCGCGATGCGCTCGAAGTGGCGGCCCGCCTCTTCGAGCGGCGCGACGACACCGCGGCGCAGCGCCGCGTAGACCGCCAGCGTGCCGCTCACGAGCACGAGCAGGATCACGACGCTGACGATGCGAAACGCCGCCATGCGCGCATCGATCGAATCGAGCGACGCGCGGCTCGCGGCGTCGCCGAATTGCACGAAGTTGTGCACTTCCGTCAGGTAGGCGTCCTGGAACGACTGCGTCGGCTGATCGAGGAAGGCCTGCAGGTTGTTCGAATCGAGGTCCTGCGCCAATTCGGCGAGCGCGTCGTGCAGCTTCTTGTAGCGTTCGGCGAGTGCGGCGGCGCGCGCGGTGTTTTCGCCGCTGGTTTTCTGCGCGCCCGTGAACGCCGCGAACGACTGCTCGGCGGCGGTAAGCTGCTCGCGCGCATGCTGCACGATATCGGTCGGCTCGGTGCCGCCGCGCGCCATGCGCGTGCCGGCGCGCGACAGGTTGATGCGCACGTCCATCAGACGCTGCGTCGTCTGGTTGACCGCATTCACCTGTTTCAGCGCGATGTTCGAAAGCTCGCCGACGTCGTCGTGCGAACGCGTCAACGACCAGAAGCCGAGACCCACCGTGACGAGCTGGAATACGCAGAACGCGACCAGAACACTTAAGAGGCCGGATGCGACCTTGATCTTGCTGAACATCGTGGACACCTGAAGGGCAAAGGGTGACGAGGAATACACCAGGGTTTACGGCAGGCTGACGCGCAACTTGAGGCCAAGTTCAGCAAACAGCGCGCTATGTCCACGGTTCATCGGCGATCGTCGAAATTAGAGTCGTTTTGCGCAACAATGCAGCATGTATTTTGCGAAATCGCCTTGACGCGATGCAGCCACGCTTCCTAGAGTGGGTAGGGACCGCGCGGAGTACGCCGCCGCGGATGCCCGCACGGGCCTTCCCCAAGGAACGACGATGACCGACCTTCTCGACCGGGCGCGCGGCGCACTGCACGCCCAGCCGTTCAGCATGCTGCTCGGCGCGGAATTGATGCACGCCGACGGCAACGAACTCACGCTGAGTCTGCCGATTCGCGATGAGCTGAGGCAGCAGCATGGCTTCGTGCACGGCGGCGTCATCAGCTATCTCGCCGATAACGCGCTGACCTTCGCTGGCGCGCTGTCGCTCGGCCCGAAAGTCGTGACCGGCGAATACAAGATCAACTATCTGCGCCCGGCGGTGAACGGCATACTGATCGCGCGCGCGAGCGTGATTTATGCGGGCCGGCATCAGGCGACCTGCCAGTGCAGCGTGTTCGTGATGGACGGGAATCGCGAAAAGCTCGTCGCGGTCGCACAGGGAACGGTGAATCGGATCGGCCAGAATGGGGACGACGTGCCGGCGGGGTAGCCAGCCGTACCGCGCGTGGCGCAAAGCGCCGGCTGAAGTGGAGATGCATACGAAAAAAAGCCGTTCCCGTAAAAGGGAACGGCTTTTTTTACTGGCCGCGGCATCCGCGCGCCGAAACCGACGCGCGCGCGGCCTTCGAGCGTCGTGCGGCTTATTCCGCCGCGTAAGTCTTCTGCGTCTGCTCGCCGAGACCCTCGATACCGAGGCGCACCGTCTGCCCCGGCTTCAGGAACACCGGGTTCGGCTTCACGCCCATGCCGACGCCCGGCGGCGTGCCGGTCGAGATCACATCGCCCGGTTGCAGGCTCATGCACTGCGACACGTACGACACCAGTTGCGCGACGCCGAACACCATCGTCTTCGTGCTGCCGTTCTGGTAGCGATGGCCGTCCACTTCGAGCCACATGCTCAGGTTCTGCGGATCGGCGACTTCATCGCGCGTGACGATCCACGGGCCGATCGGGCCGAACGTGTCGAAGCCCTTGCCCTTGTCCCACGTGCCGCCGCGCTCGATCTGCCATTCGCGCTCCGACACGTCGTTGATCACGCAATAGCCGGCCACGTAGTCGAGCGCGTTCGCTTCGTCGACATACTTCGCCGCCTTGCCGATCACGACGCCGAGTTCGACTTCCCAGTCGGTCTTCTTCGAGCCGCGCGGAATTTCGATGTCGTCGTTCGGGCCGCTGATCGCGCTCGTCCACTTGTTGAAGATGACCGGCTCGGTCGGCACCGGCAGATTCGATTCCGCCGCGTGATCCGCGTAATTGAGCCCGATGCAGATGAACTTGCCGATCTTGCCGACGCACGGACCCATGCGCGGATTGCCTTCGACGACCGGCAACGTGGCCGGATCGAGCGCGCGCAGTGTCGCGAGGCTTGCGTCGCTGAGCGCTGTGCCGTCGATATCGGCGACCACCTTCGACAGGTCGCGAATCTTGCCTTGCGCGTCGAGCAGGCCCGGCTTTTCCTGGCCTTTCGGCCCATAACGAAGCAGTTTCATCGTTGCACTTCCCTTTACGTTCAGTAGTGTTGCGTCAATCAGGCAGAATCAGTTCGACCAGCCGCCGTCGATCACATGGGCCTGGCCCGTCGTGAAGGACGACTCGTCGGACGCGAGATACAGCGCCAGCGCGGCGATTTCTTCCGGCTTGCCGATGCGGCCCATCGGCTGGCGCGCGACGAAAGCGGCCTGCACCGCGTCGAGCGTCGCGCCCTGCGCCTGAGCCTGCGCGGCGATTCGCTGTTCGAGCGACGGCGAGGACACCGTGCCCGGGCAAATCGCGTTACAGCGTACACCACGCGTGACGAAGTCCGCGGCGACGGCCTTCGTGAGCCCGATCACCGCGGCCTTCGACGCGCCGTACGCGAAGCGGTTCGGCACGCCCTTCACGCTCGACGCCGCCGACGACATGTTGATGATCGAGCCGGCGCCCTTCTCCAGCATGCCCGGCAGGAACGCGCGGATCATCCGGTACATCGCCTTCGCGTTGAGGTCGAACGCGAAGTCCCAGTCTTCCTCGCTGCATTCGAGGATGTTGCCCGCATGCACGAAGCCCGCGCAGTTGAACAGCACGTCGACCGTGCCGACCTCGGCGGCGAGCGCCTTGATCGCCGCGCCGTCGAGCACGTCGAGCTTGCGCGCCTCGACCGGTTTGCCCGCGAGTCCGTCGATGCGGATGTCGGTGGCGATCACGCGCGCGCCTTCGCGCGCGAACAGTTCGGCGGTGGCGAGACCGATGCCTTGTCCCGCCGCGGTGATCAGGGCCGTTTTGCCGGCCAGTCTTTGTGTCATCTACGACTCCAGTTGGGTGGGCTGCTAACGTTGCTGAGTTTCCTGAATGGCCTGAATGGTCTGGGATGGCCAGCGCTCAGAGCCGGTAAAACGCGGCGGCGTTCCCGCCGAACACGGCGTTGCGCTCGGCGTCGCTCAACGACGCGAGCAGCGTAGCCGCCACCGAATGCCAGAGCAGATAGTCGCCGTTCAGTTCGAGCACCGGCCAGTCGCTGCCCCACATCAGACGCGCGGGGCCGAACGCCTCCAGCAGATGCTCGACGTAGGGCCGCAGCGTGTCCTCGGTCCAGCCCGGCGACGCCTCGGTCGCGAGCCCCGAGAGCTTGCAGTGCACCTGAGGCAGCGCGGCGAGACGCGTGATCGCATCGCGCCACGCCTGATAGCCCGCCTGGCCGTAACGGATCGGCGGCTTCGCGCCATGATCGACGACGATGCGCAGCGCCGGAAAACGCTGCGCGAAGGTTTCGACGTACTGGACATGGCGCGTGTAGATCAGCGCATCGAAGGCGAGATCGTGCGCGATCAGCGCGTCGACGGCAGGCGCGAGATCGGGGTTCGCGATCCAGCTGTCGTCGGGATGGTCCTGCAACATCGGCCGCACGCCCTTGAACTTCGGCTCACGCGCGAGCGCCCCGATCAGGTCGGGCGCGTTCGGCAGCAGCAGCGGCACCCAGCCGACCACGCCGGCAATCGACGGCTCGTGCCGCGCGAGGTCGAGCAGATAGCGCGTTTCGTCGAGCGTGGGCGCCGCCTGCACGACCACGGTCCGCTCGACGCCCGCCTGCTCGCGCAGCGGCCGTAGATCCGCGGGGCCGAACGGCCGGTAGAGAATTTTCAGCTCCGGCGTGAGCCACTCGTAGTCGCCACGCGCAGGGTCCCAGTAATGCTGGTGAGCGTCGATCGGCATGATCCAGTCAATCCTTGGGGGCGGGGGCGCGCGCGTCGAGCAGACCCTCATCGCGCAACGCGGACCACAAGGCCGCGGGGATCGGCTGCTCGAACGACGCGACGTTCTCGCGCAATTCGTCGGCACTGCGCGCGCCGGTCAGCACGGTGGCGACCGCCGGATGCGCATACGGAAACTGCAACGCGGCGGCGGCGAGCGGCACCTGATGCGCGCGGCAGACCGCCTCCAGACGCGCGACGCGCTCGATCACGTCGGGCGGCGCGTTGCCGTAATTGAACTTCAGATCGCCCGCGACGCCGCGCGCCAGAATGCCCGAATTGAACGCGCCGCCTAGCAGGATGCCGACGCCGCGCGCTTCGCACGCGGGCAGCAGATCGTCGAGGGTGGTCTGTTCGAGCAGCGTATAACGGCCGGCCAGCAACGCGCAATCGATATCGAACTCGGCCAGCGTGTCGAGTATGACGGCGCCTTCGTTGACGCCGAGGCCGACCGCCTTGATCGCGCCCGTCGAGCGCAGCCGGTCGAGCGCGCGAAAGCCGCCGCCTTCGGTCAATTGCCGCCAGTAGTGCGGGTGCTGAGCGCCGTGCGTGAGCCGGCCGATGTCGTGCACGAGCAGGATGTCGATGTCGACGATGCCGAGGCGCTGCTGGCTATCCTCGAACGACCGCAGAATGCCGTCGTGCGTGTAGTCGTAGATCGCTTCGAACGGCAATGGATTCTGCCAGCCCTCGCGGTCGTCGAACGGCGTGGTGCGCGGCACGAAGCGGCGCCCCACCTTGGTGGAAAGCACGTACTCGCCACGCGGATAACGGCGCAACGCGGTGCCGAGCCGATGCTCGGCCTTCGTGTTGCCGTAGTGCGGCGCGGTGTCGAAGTAACGCACGCCGGCGTCCCATGCGGCGGCGATGGTCGCATGAGCCTCCTCGTCGGACAGATCGTGGTACAGGCCGCCGAGCGGCGCCGTGCCGAGACCCAATCCGCTCACTTGCAGCGAGCCGCGGCCGATACGGCGCCGCTGCCCGATCTTCGAACCGATCGCTGCAGTCATTGAGCGCGTCTCCTTGTTGACCGGAGTGAGGGCTTTCTTGGGCTAGCGATCCGAAGTGGGTGCTTGAGCGCCTACTCGGGTCCCGTGCGAAGCTCTTTCTCCGGTTCCATGCCTGGGTGTCTGGTGTTTTACCATGCGCGAACGGGATTTGCCCACTGCGTTACCGGATTGATGCAGGGCGGGTTTTGATTGGAAGGGGAACGGGTAGACGCGTGCACTTCGCGATGGACTCAACGCCGTTGCAAAAAAAGCCCGTATGTCAGCGGGCCGTTCGGTTATTACTTTTCCGGCTCCATCAGGCGTTGGCTATCCCACATACCGAGTTCGATAGCACGTTGGAGCATCCCGGCCGTTAGTTTTGTCGATTCGTTTTTTTCGCGTATCTCTTTGCGAAATTTTTTGAAGAACAGCGCGAATAAAAGCGTGCATACGGTAGAAAAAATATTGACGCTCTCTCCATCAAAATACTTATCGTATGTAAAGTCGCCGCTCCTGATCTGGAATACCTCGAAGAAGTCGGGAAAAAAATGTACGGCATCGTGTCCATCCATTCCCAAATCCCATCGAATATCCATATCAGGCCGCAATACCTCACGCAGAGACAGATATTTCCGCTCTCTCAGGAATTTCTCGAGCTGTTGCCATGCCTCTTTAGCCGAGTGTTCCGACCGTTCGATCACTGATTCTGTCCTCTGGTTTTGCGAGCTTGTTGAAGTGCAAAGTAGTCGTGAGATCAATCATAACAACGTCATAAACCAGGATCATCGCGCCAATTTGAGGCGTCCATCGACCTACAACGGCCCCAAGATTGCACGTCATTGAAAAGCGCAAGGCCGCCATAGACTGATTGGTCAGCGTTGGAACTCTAACTGGAAGATTGAAATCAAGAAGCTCCCTGGCGATCTGCGATGCGATGGAAATTCCGGGCGTAGTGCCCGCAAATTTCTGTCTGGTTGTGAGAAACGGCTGACCGATCAAGAATGCAATAATCGCAGCAACATCCGCCGCGCCCAGTCGCTTACATATTTCCTCCGTCAGCACCGCAATGTACAACTCACAGGCCGTAAGATCATTGCGTCCCCATACGAATAGTGATTTACTGGAGACGTTGACTCGTCGTTTAGTAGCCGCTCGTATTCATTCATTGCTGCGTAATCTCAACTGACATTATTCTGCTTCACATCAATCAACGCAGTCACTGTCCCCCGACTGCCGCCAGTCGCGCTTTGCACTACATATTCCTTCTCGATGCGTGCAAACGACAGCGCGACAGGCTCCAAATCCAGGCCGTCATTGGCCGCCGGCTCAACGTGCGAAACAATCACGTCGTACAGCGTGATTTTCAGATACTCCAGAGGAGCACCGCCGGCCTTACGCATGGTGAGCACGGCCTTAGGAACATGTGTTCCCCGAAAACAGTAACTCGCCAGATTAGGACTTGCACGATCGATCCTGTGTACGAAATGCAAATCCGAAACTGTTGCCCTAGCTGCACCACGACCCGAACCGGAATGCATGCTGGACTGCTGTGTGATTTTCCAATTCCAACCAAGAACCTCGATTTCATCAGGATACGTTGTGTCCTGCGATGCACCGGTGATACCGTCGATCTTGATAAAGATATCGGCCATTTCAATTTCCGTTTATTTTCGAATTTCCTTGACGACTCCTCGCTACCGATTCTAATTGCGGATTCATCTTAAATTTCAATATTTAATTTCGGGATAGTCATTTTTAACAATCTAATTGTGTCGCCCCTGTTAGCCAAGGTAATCAGGGCATTTCCTGTCGGGCCGCACGCTATTCGTTGCTCTGCGCTCAACGCCACGAACCGCTACACCCCAACATTCATGGCGCGGCCCCAGTTTCACTCCCGGCATCGTGACCACTCCCCCACATGGTTTAGAATGGCGGCCCTTCCAAAATTACGCCGCATGAGCAGACTCGTGCGCGCATCGATTGAGCAATGGCCAAACTTCTGACCGATTCCGAATTTCAGCGCTTTTCCGAACTCCAGCAGAAGCAGTCGAGCTTCACGATCACCCCTGAAGAAGCCGACGAACTGCGCGACATCGTCGCTCACGCGCAAAAGCGCCGCGACGATCGCGCCGCCGCGATGCAAAGCATCGAGACCTTCATCCAGCAATTCGACATCACGCCCGACGAGCTGTTTTCTTCCGAACAGATCGGCGAAGCGGCGCGCACCTTCGGCCTGATTCCGGCCGCGCGCAAGGAGCGCGTGCTGCCGCCGTCGCTGACGTTCAACGGCAAGCCGTATCAATGGACGACGCGTGCGCTGCCCGACGAAATCCGCGTGCCGCTGTTCGATGCGTTCAAGGGCGGCGAGTCGGTGAAGTCGTTCATCTCGACGCTGAAGGATGCGAACCGTTGTGCGGCGACGATCGCGCGGCTCGAGCGCGAAACCGGCGCGGTGTACGCGCAGGCCTGGCTCGACGAACTCGCCGTGACGCGCGCGCAGGTCGACGAGGCCGCGGGGAAGCTGGCGGCGTAAGCCGGGCTGGCTCAACCGCTCAACGCGCGGGCTGCGGCTCCCCGAACTTCGGCCCGCTCTTCGCATCCGCCTCGATGCTTTCGTCGAGCGCCATCCGGAAGCCGACCACGCCGGGATCGTCAGTCCGCGTAATCGTGAAGCCGCTCGACCTCGCGAGCGCGATCATCGCGCCGTTCTCGCGCAACGCCTCGCCCACCAGCCAGTGAGTGCCGCGCGCCCGCGCGTACGCGATGATCCGCTGCATCAGCAACTGGCCGAGGCGCCGGCCTTTCTGGTCCGAGCGCACGGCCACCGCGAATTCGGCCGTCTCGTTGTCGGGATCGGCCACCGCGCGCACCACGCCGAGCGTCTGCGCGACGCCCGCTTCGTTGTCGATCGTCGCGATCAGCGCCATTTCGCGGTCGTAGTCGATCTGCGTCATGCGCGCGAGCTGCGAATGATCGAACGCCCCGACCGCGCCGAAGAAGCGCAAGCGCAAATCCTCGGGCGTCATCGCCTGCACGAAGTCGCGATGCGCGATTTCGTCTTCGGGACGAATCGGCCGCACGGTCACGCGCATGCCGTGCCAGTCGAGCGTCTCCTCGAAGCGGCGCGGATACGGCACGATCGCGAGGCGGCTGCGCTGCGCGCCGAGACTCAGCACGGGATCGACCACCATCACACGATCCGCGTAGACCCTGAGCCGCAACGCAATCCCGACGATCTCGCGCACCTCGCAGACCGCCTGCGAGAGCGACGTCAGCGCCGCGAGCGGCGGCTCCGGCGCGACGAGCCGCGCGTAGTGCGAACGCGTGACGATATCGCGCGCGAGCATCGGGTTGAGCGGCGGCAGGCCGTAGACGCGTATCGCCTCGAACACGCCATCGACGGGCGGCGTGGTGAAGCGGAATACGGGGCCGAAGTTGTCGTCATCGTGGAGTTCGACGGTGATGTCGACGATGGGATTTGGGGGCTGTGCCGTAGCGTTTACCGTAGCGCTTGGCGTCGTACTGGCGGTGTTGCCTGGCGCGCTGCCCGTTGCCTCATCTGTTGCTTCGTTCGTTGCGCCGCCTGTTGCGCCGCCTGTTGCGCCATCGACCACGCCGCCCGCCGCATGACTTGCCGCGCGCCGCGCCGCGTCCGCGCCCTCATGCCCCTCCACCTGCAAGCCGAAGCGCCCCAGAAACCGCGCCGCCGCGGCCCCCGCGAGCCGGCTCTCGCCCGCCGCCAGCGTCTCCCGGACCTGCGCCTGCGCCGCGTCGATCGCCTCGGGAATCCGCGCGGGCAAACCCTCCGGCGTTTGCATCAGCAGTTCGCGGCCGAGCCGGTAATCGACGAGACGCGCGAACGCGCGCGCGAGCCGCTGCGGCGTCGTATGAACCGGAATGCCCTGCGCGTGCAACGCGTCGCGCATCGTCGCATCGACGCCGCCGAAGAAGCACGCGAGCAGCCCTCGATACGCGAAACGCTGATGCTCGATCAGCGCCTGCGCGACTTCGCCAACCGGCGCGCCATGCGTCGGCGCGTGGACCACGAACGCGGTGCCCGTGTCGCGATGCTCGGCGAGCAGCTTCAGCGCGGTGCCGAAATGCTCGGGACGCGCGTTGTCGCCGAGTTGCAGCGGATTGCCGCCGACCGCGTGCGGCAGCGCTTCCCGCAGCGCCTCCGACACCTCGGCGGGCCACGGCGCGAGCATGCCGCCGGCGGCCGCGAACGCATCGCAGGCGAGCGTCGCGAGCCCCCGGTCGCTCGTAATCAGCGTCGCGGTGCCGCCCGCCGCCACGCGCCCCACGCCGAGCGTTTCGATTTCGTCGAGCAGATCGTCGAGCGCATCGACGCGCACGAGGCCCGCGCGCCGGAACGCGGCGGTGTAGAGGCCATCGGCGGGATCGGCGCGGCCCGAGCGCAGCGCCAGCACCGGCTTGTTGCGCGCCGCCGCGCGCGCGGCCGACATGAACTTGCGCGCGGCCCGCACGCTATCGAGTTCGAGCAGGATCGCGCGCGTGCCGGGATCGCTCGCGAGATAGTCGAGCACGTCGCCAGCGTCGACGTCGGCTTCCTCGCCGAGCGCCACCGCATGCGAAAAGCCGAGCCCGCGCGCTTGCGCCCAGCCGAGCACGGCGTTGGTCAGCGCATTCGACTGCGACACCCACGCGACGCCGCCCGCCTTGACCGTGCACGACGGCGCGCCGAGATGCGCGCCGAGCGCCGGCGACACCACGCCGAGGCTGCCCGGCCCGACGATGCGCAGCAAATGCGGCCGCGCCGCCGACAGCGCCTGCCGCAGCGCGAGCCGGCTTTCCTCGCCGCGCGCCTCGCCGACGATGATCGCGGCGCGCGTGCCCATGCCGCCGAGCCGATGAATCAGCGCGGGCCACGTCGCGGGCGGCGTGCAGATCACCGCGACGGTAGGCGCTTGCGGCAGATCGCCGGCATCGCGAATCACCGCGTGGCCGCCGAGCGTTTCGTACTTCGGATTGACCGGCCACAGCGGGCCCGTGAAGCCGCCTTCGAGCACGCGCGCCCAGACCATCGCGCCGGTACTGCCCGGCCGCTCGGACGCGCCGATCACGGCGACGGATTTGGGTCGGAACAGGGCGTCGAGATTGCGAACGGTCACGGGCGCTCCATGCGGTTGGAGTGGAAAAGAGCCGGCTTCGCGACGAGGCGGGCGCTTCCGTCAGCATAGGCGAAGTCGGACGCGCATTCCGGATTGCCGGTGATGGAGCGGTATGTGCAGGCGCTGGGGGCTTGGCTGCGGGATGAGGTGCCGAAAATGCGGCGATGCGTGTGGTTGACGCACTGCGCCGCAGTATCGCGGTGTCGCGATGTTCCGCGCTGCAAAGAAAAAAACCGCGTCGATATGAACCGACGCGGTTTTTTCTCCATGCAGCACTGAAAAGCTCGGAGGCGAAGCGGCGAAAAGCGGACTGATCGCCCGCCTCACGCCCTTACATCGTCTTCCTGAACGGTGCCCCCGAGTGCTCGCGCAACTCGTTGAACACGATCTTCGGCCACGCCTTCTGCGCGACTTCGATCTCCGACACGTGCGAGGCCAGATAGGTCGGCGCGTCGGACGCATCGAGCGCGATCCGCGCCGAGTACGAATCGGTGAAGCGGCGCAGCTCGGCCGCGTCGTCGCAGGTCACCCAGCGCGACAGGCGGTAACGCGCCGGCGCCATGCGCACGTCGACCTTGTACTCCGTCGACAGCCGGTGCGACACCACCTCGAACTGCAGCTGGCCGACCGCGCCGAGAATCATCAGGCCGCCCGCTTCGGGACGGAACACCTGAATCGCGCCTTCCTCGCCAAGCTGCTTCAGCGCTTCGCCAAGCTGCTTCGCGCGCATCGGATCGACCACTTCGACGGTCTGGAAAATTTCCGGCGCGAAGAACGGCAAACCGACGAATTGCAGTTGCTCGCCTTCGGTCAGCGTATCGCCGAGACTCAGCGTGCCGTGATTCGGAATCCCGATGATGTCGCCCGGATACGCCTCGCTCACGGTCTCGCGGCGCTGCGACAGGAACGTCACGACGTTGTTCGCGCGGAACGTCTTGTTCGAGCGCGTGACCTTCACCGCCATGCCGCGCTCGAAACGCCCCGAACACACGCGGATGAACGCGACGCGGTCGCGGTGCGCGAGGTCCATGTTCGCCTGCACCTTGAACACGACGCCGGTGAACTTCGGCTCTTCGGGCAGCACGGGGCGCTGCACCGTCATGCGCATCGACGGCGGCGGCGCGAGATCGACGAGCGCGTCGAGAATTTCCTTCACGCCGAAGTTGTTGATCGCCGAGCCGAACAGCACCGGCGATTGCTGGCCCGCGAGGAACTGCTCGCGATCGAACGCGGGCGTCGCGCCGCTGATCAGATCGATCTCTTCCTTCGCGCGCACCCATGCGTGGCCGAAACGGCGCTCGCCTTCCTCGTCGGAGAGCGCCTGCAGCGTTTCGACTTCGCCGCCGGCCGTGTCCTGACCCGCGCGGAACACGCGCACCTGGTCGCGCTGGACGTCATAGACGCCCTGAAAATCCTTGCCCATGCCGATCGGCCACGTGAACGGCACCGCCAACACGCCAAGGTGCTGCTCGATTTCGTCGAGCAGTTCGAGCGGCTCGCGCACTTCGCGGTCGAGCTTGTTGATGAAGGTAACGATCGGCGTCTTGCGGCTGCGGCAGACTTCGAGCAACTTCAGCGTCTGCGCTTCGACGCCGTTCGCGCCGTCGATCACCATCACGGCGGCGTCGACCGCGGTCAGCACGCGGTAGGTGTCTTCGGAGAAGTCCTCGTGGCCCGGCGTGTCGAGCAGGTTGATGACGCAATCGCCGTACTCGAACTGCATCACCGAACTCGCGACCGAAATGCCGCGCTGCTTTTCGATCTCCATCCAGTCGGACGTCGCGTAGCGGTTGCTCTTGCGGCCCTTCACGGTGCCGGCAATCTGGATCGCGCCCGAGAACAACAGCAGCTTTTCGGTCAGCGTGGTTTTACCCGCGTCCGGGTGGGAAATGACCGCGAACGTGCGGCGGCGTTTGAGTTCGGAGACTGACATCGGATCGGGCGGTCACGGAAAGGGGTTCGGGCGATTGCCGCGGCCTCGGGCGGCCGGTATGCCGCGCGTGGCGCGGCGGCGTCGAGTTGCGGGAGTCGGACGAGAGCCGGGATCGACCGGCTCGTGCCGCGTCGAAAACGACGGGCGAACGGGCCATGGCTCAGCGTTCGACAATGCGGGAATCGCCGCGCAAGGTGCGAATGATACACGTCCGGCGCGGCGGCCGGGGGAAAGGGGGTCGGTGGAAACGGCGCGATGGGCGGGGCATGGGCCGCCCGATGCTCGGGCATGGACGCCGGCGTGCGCATTCGCGCGGGAAAGGTGAGCGTTTTCGGGACTCTCGCCAATGGCAATCGAAACGCGACGAAAGGTGAGGATCGCGAAGATCATCCCTGCACCTGCTACGGCGCGCGGAACGTAAAAGCAAGCCGTGGAGAAACGGCGGCAACGCTCTGCATCGCTATCGATACGCCGCGCCGAACCGCTCGAAAACGCCTGGAAACGCCTGCCAGCAAAGGCGGGTACGGGTTTTCGGCAAGCGCTGTATGCCACCGGAACGCGGCGGCGGCGTATGCGCCCGGCGGTGCGTCGCGCAATAAAACCTGGCTCACCGAAGCGAGCACGCGAGTCTCGAACTCATCGACAAAGCTCGCGACTCGCATTCGAACCCGGCTCAAAGGTGAGCGTTTTCAGGACCTGGACAACGGCGCGGATGAAAGCGGATCACATCCGGAAAAGAAGGCGGCAGCGAATCACGGCGAGCATCGCGCGACGATGGCAATACGCTACACGCCAACGGGCATCGACGCCTTCGATAAGCGTCGGTGAGCATGGACCAACGGCGCCGGAGCGCCTCAAACGTCGATCAGAAAACGCTCGCGATTCTTGCCGGCCAGCCAGGCGGGCGAACGCCCGCGACCGCTCCACGTTTCGCCAGTTTTCGGGTTGCGGTACTTGGCAACCCCTGCCGAAGCAGCCTTGCGCTTCGGCTTCGCCGGGCTCGTGAAACCGAGTTCCTCGGCGGTGAGATCGTATTCGGCCACCTTCTGCCTGATCTCGGCAATGGCCTGCGCGATTTCGCGTTCGCGAGCCACAGCGACTTCCTTATGGAGTTTTTCGAGTTGTGCGGTCAACTGTTTGTAAGAGGCCATGCCGGTGCTCCCCACTCATTGGACGAACTGCTGTGCTGTGCGGACACTATCAGAGGAATCAAGCACAGCATAGTGAATCGCGCGACCGTGTGAATGCGGCGTATACCTGGATGGCTTGAATGACCGCGCGAGCCGTGCCGCCCGTGCGATGAGTGCGATGGGCACGAGGCACACTCAAGGCGCTCAATCGTCGACGATCGGGAGGGCGCACCGGCCAGCGCTTTTGCGGCTTCGACCAGTCAGCCGCGCGAGCGCGATAGGCGCATGCCGGGTCGAAAAAATTGCCCGGCCGAAGAATGCATGGACTTCCTTGATTGCCGGAATCAGGTTCCCGGCAATTAAACTTTCCGCCGTTTTTCGAGTGCATTAAGCGCCGCATTCAGGCGTTTGACGCGAGTGGCCTGCGACGGCACCAGAGCCGCGCAGGAAACCAGTTCGATCCGGTTGCGCCAATAGGACAACGGAATACGGTCTTCTGCGGAAATATGGGAAATTATCTGCTCCAGATGCTCAATGTCTTTTTCGAGTTGCTGATGATTCATTGCTTTTCCCCGTTTTCTATTGATTAATATCGAAGCAAAATCGAAACATGAGTGCGATAGCCAGCGCACGCTGACATGGCCCGACCGTGAGCGGAAAATACTTCCTGAGCGCCTGCTAGCATCAGAAAAACCCGGCAAAATCTGCCCGCCGGGGGTTAAATCGCTAACGGTTTAAAAAGAATACTGCTGTCGAACTTCGCGTTCCGTTACCTTCCGCACCGACGACGTTCGACGGTGAACCCGCTAACGCTTAATCCATGTTCTCGCGGAAAATAATTGTGGGGGTGCACGGCGCGCCTCCGGTAAAGCGCCGCTCGTAAAAGCCATGTTGTATGTCAACCCGATATCGGACGTGTATTACACGCACCGATTTGTGACGGCCATGCGCTCGTCGAAATAATACGAGCATGCTAAATAAAGAGATTGAGGCGGTGGAAAAACGATTAACTGGCGCAGCGTCAATGTATAGCGCCTGAAAAGCCCGCATGTTTTACTGGATCGCAATCCGCAGAAAGCGCCGGTGCCGTAGCGACTGTACGGGCGGCGCCGGCGTTGCACCGGCGCGGCGTTGGCGTGACTGGCGTGCCGGTTACTTCGCGCGGCAGGCGTAGATCAGGCTGAGCGTGCCGCCCTCGCTCGACTGACGCACGACGTCGTATGCGCCGCTGCAGCTGGCGCTCGCCTGCTGGGAACACGAGTCGGAGCCGACCGGACATTGCACGAGCGTGGTCGCGCGGCCATCCGAGAGAAACAACGGCGCACTGCTGCTGCAACCGCCGAGTGCGACGACCGCACCGGCAGCCAGCATGATGCCCGAACGGCGCGCGAAGAGAGAAAGACAGCGTTTCATTGGATGCCCCGATCACGTCTTGTTGTTCGATCACGCGATTGTGCCACGCGGCACTCGCACTGCGTCACTTGCGGCGGCATGCGCTCGAACGCGCCGCTCAGACCTCGATGCCGTGCGCCGCGATCTTCTTGTACAGCGTCGCGCGGCCCATGCCGATCTGCTTCGCGGTGTCGATCACACGGCCGCCGTTCGCGCGCAACGCATCGCTGAGGAAACGCTTCTCGTAGGCGGCCATGGCGTCGCTCCATAAGGCCGGTGCGGCGGCGATATCCGCGAGGTCCGCGGCACCGGAGGCATGGGCCGGCCCGGCTGCCTTCGGCAAGACGGCGGCAAACGCGCCGCCCTGCCCCGCGCCGAGGAACGGCGCGAGCGTGCGCGCGTCGATCCGCTCGCTGTCGGACAGCATCACCGCGCGCTCGAGCGTGTTGCGCAACTCGCGCACGTTGCCGGGCCAGTCGTATGCACAGAGCAGGCGCAAGGCGTCGTCCTGCAATTCGAAGTGAGCGCCGCCGCGCGTCTGCGCCGCGAGGTCTTCGAGCATCGCATACGCAAGCGCTTCGATATCGGACGGACGCTCGCGCAGCGCGGGCGCGTGGATCGTCAGCACGTTGAGCCGGTAGAACAGGTCCGCGCGAAAACGCCCGGCCGCGACTAGCGCGGGCAAGTCCACCGAGGTCGCCGCGATGATCCGCACGTCCGCGTGCGCGATCCGGTTCGAGCCGGGCGGCTCGAATTCCTTGTCCTGCAACACACGCAGCAGCGCGCCCTGCAACGGCAGCGGCAGATCGCCGATTTCGCCGAGAAACAGCGTGCCGCCGTTGGCAAGCTCGAACTTGCCGACGCGCCCCTTGCGGTCCGTGCCCGCATACGCGCCGGGCGCGGCGCCGAACAGTTCGGCTTCGAGCAGCGTCTCCGGAAGCGCCGCGACGTTGACGCTCACGAGCGGCCGATGCGCGCGCGCCGAGCCGCCGTGGATCGCATGCGCGAGCAGTGCCTTGCCGGTGCCGGTTTCGCCGGACAGCAGCACCGGCGCTTCGAGTTGCGCCGCGCGCCGCGCCTGGCGCTTCACTTCGAGCGACGCCGCGCTCGTGCCGACGAAGCTGCCGAACGTATGGCGCGCGCGACGCGCCTGCGCGAGCGACTGGCGCGTCGCGATCAGTTCCTGCTGCAGCCGCGAATACTGCGAAAAGAGCGGCGTGAGCGCCTTCAGTTCGTCGAACAGGGCGAAGCCGACCGCGCCGATCGTCGCGCCGGTGTCGTCCTTGAGCGGCAGGCGCGTAACGACGAGCGGTTCGCGATCCGTCTCCATGATGTCGAGCAGGATCGGCTTGCCGGTGTTCACGACCTCGCGCATCAGGCTGTTCGGGATCACCGCTTCGCAATCGCGGCCGATCGCCTGCTGCGGGTCCGGGAAGCCGAAGCGCGCCGCGTAGCGCTTGTTGATCCAGACGACGCGCGCTTGCGCGTCGACGATGAAGGTGCCTTCGCTGAAATTCTCGAACGTGCGAAAGAGCGAATCCATCGCCCGGCGCAATACGTCGCCGTAGGTGGCGGGCAAGCCCGCCCAGTCGGTCATCATGCTGTCGCTGTCTCCACGTATCGTAGTGCTTGTTTTTGTCTCTTTTCGTGGACACGATTATCTCCATTTAGAGACACGCGGCAAAGCCTGTTTTATTGAGGTTTATCCTAGGTTTTGGCTATCTTCAGCACAATGACGTCCCGAATCGGAGACGTTTCTGTACAATCGGCCGCGTTGCCTCGCGATGCCGTCACAAGCGTCCGGCTCACGCCATCGGGCACGGCACGAGCCGCGCTTTCGCCGCCGCCCCGCCGTGTCGTCAGCGCGGCCTACATGCAGAACAACCAAGCTTTGGAGACTCAATGTCCTTTGTCATCGTCCTCGCCGCGCTGGCGTTCCTGATGTTCGCCGCGTATCGCGGCTACAGCGTCATCCTGTTTGCGCCGATCGCCGCGCTCGCCGCCGTTCTCGCCACCGAACCCGCCGCCGTCGCGCCCGTCTTCACGAGCATCTTCATGGACAAGATGGTCGGCTTCGTGAAGCTCTACTTCCCGGTGTTCCTGCTCGGCGCCGTGTTCGGCAAGGTCATCGAACTGTCGGGTTTCTCGGAAGCGATCGTCGCAGCCGCGATCCGCTATATCGGCCGCTCGCGCGCGAATGCGGTGATCGTCGCGGTGTGCGCACTGCTCACCTACGGCGGCGTATCGCTGTTCGTGGTCGTGTTCGCGGTCTACCCGTTCGCGGCCGAACTGTATCGCCAGAGCAATATTCCGAAGCGCCTGATGCCCGGCGCGATCGCGCTCGGTGCGTTCTCGTTCACGATGGACTCGCTGCCCGGCACGCCGCAGATCCAGAACATCATCCCGACGACGTTCTTCAAGACGACCTCGTGGGCCGCGCCGACGCTCGGCGTGATCGGCTCGCTGTTCATCATCGCGGTCGGCCTGACGTATCTCGAATGGCGCCGCCGCGCCGCGATGGCGACCGGCGAAGGCTACGGCACGGAGCTCATCAACGAACCGGAGCGCGTCGAGTCGAAGCAGCTGCCGCATCCGCTGCTCGCGGTTGCGCCGCTCGTCGTGGTCGGCGTCGCGAACTTCCTGCTGACGCGCTGGATTCCGACCTGGTACGGCCCGACCTACACGATCACGCCGGACATCCTGCCCGGCCTGCATGCGCCGGTCGAAACGACGGTCAAGGCCGTGGTCGCGATCTGGGCCGTGCAGGGCGCGCTGCTGCTCGGCATCGTGATGGTCGTCGTGACCGCGTTCGGCCGCGTGAGCCAGCGCTTCGCGGTCGGCACCAAGGCGGCGGTCGCGGGCGCGCTGCTCGCGTCGCTGAACACGGCGTCGGAATACGGCTTCGGCGGCGTGATCGCGGCGCTGCCGGGCTTCCTCGTGGTCGGCGATGCGCTGAAGAGCATCCCCAATCCGCTCGTCAATGCGGCCGTGTCGGTCAGCACGCTCGCGGGCATCACGGGCTCGGCGTCGGGCGGCATGAGCATCGCGCTCGCGGCGATGTCGGACGTGTTCATCAAGGGCGCCGAAGCCGCGCATATTCCGCTCGAAGTGCTGCATCGCGTGGTCGCGATGGCGAGCGGCGGCATGGACACGCTGCCGCACAACGGCGCGGTCATCACGCTGCTCGCGGTGACGGGGCTCACGCATCGCCAGTCGTATCGCGACATCTTCGCGGTCACGGTCATCAAGACGTTGGCCGTGTTCTTCGTCATCACCGTGTATTACGCAACGGGCCTGGTTTAACCCCGCTCCAACTGCGGTTCAACCGCATCGGTTCGCACGGGGCGCGGGCGTTTTTACCGGCCCCGCCGCATTGATCTGATAGATCGGCATTACTCCCACCTCGACAAGCCGCCACTGAAGCAAGAGGATGGGAGTGTCAGCGCCCAATCGTTGCAAGGGCAGCCTGACCCGAGTAACAACGGCGTTTAACGGCCTGTCCGCTTATCCGGACGGGCCATTTTTTCATGGTCTTGCTGATCGTGGCGCAGGTGGACGAAATACGAGGCGTTGCGAGCCGCAGGACGAACAGCCAACGGTGAGTCAATACGGGAGCCGCCGCTACGCTGTCCTGACGATCCGTAAGCTCTCCTGCGCGCTGCACCCGTACCGCAATGCATTGCCTCATCTACCTTGCCCGCACGTCACCCGCATGACAACCGCGCACACATCGCGAGCCGCCGAGGAGCATGAAAAATGCAGTCGTCATAGCGGGGAGTCGCGTTAAACTGATTGAAACGCACCGGGGTCACCATACAGGCGGCGCCACACTCAAGCACAACCCGGGCGTGACAGAGAAGGACATGCACGGCGGGCAGGCGCGGCAGACGGTACGCGCGCCTGCCCGTACAATGATTCGATCAACAACGGAAGAAGGACAACTTCGATGCGCATCACCGGGTCCTCCGGGTCAATGGCCCTGCTCACCGAATACGACGACGCAACGGCGCGCGAACTCCGCTCGCTGCGCCTCGAATCGACCGAAGACGGCAAAGGCATCCTGCTGATCGAAGTCGATGAGCGCAAACCGGGCATACATCGCGAAGTGCGCTACGAAATCACGCCCGCCGAACTGATTGCCGCGATCCGCGCGCACGGCGCCGAGTTGCCGGGCGAGCAACACAATCATCGTCAGTAAAACCGGCATGCGGCACACGAGCGCCGCATGCGTTGCCCGCATCGCGCGCCCGCGGCCGATGCGGGTAGGCGGCATTGTTCGCGCCTGCCCTGTCCGCGAGCGCCAAACCGCGCATCGTTGTTCCGCCGCGGCGGCTAATAGAAGACGCTTTTCCGCATGCCTGCGCGCGCGTTTTTACGATCGTTTCCGCACGCGAGCGCCAAGCCCCCGGCGCGCCATGACCGCGTTTCGACCTGTGCATGACGGGCACGCGTCCGGGTCGTTTGCACGCCTCGAAAATGCGTCCATAATCCTTGCATTCCCCTTTGCTCTCCTCACCGTGACGCGCCCGCAAGGGCCACGGACGTAAACCGATGCTACATGACCTCGTCGAGCAATACGGCCCCGCGCTCGTATTCGTCAACGTGCTGGCCGCCGCACTCGGGCTGCCGGTGCCGGCCATGCCGTCACTCGTGCTGTTCGGCGCGATGGCGGCGATGCACCCCGGCTCCGTCGGCACGCAACTGATGCCCGTTCTCGTGCTGTCGATCTTCGCCACCCTGATCGGCGACAGCGCGTGGTATCTCGCCGGCCGCATCTACGGCGGCAATACGCTGAAAACGATCTGCCGGCTGTCGCTTTCGCGGGACACCTGCGTGAAGAAAACCGAGCGCTTCTTCGGCCGCTGGGGCGTGCGCGTGCTGGCCATCGCGAAGTTCGTCCCGGGCCTGTCGATCGTGTCGATTCCGATGGCGGGCGCCATGGGCACGCGCTACCGCACCTTCCTCAGCTACGACGGCATCGGCGCGGCGCTGTGGTCGGGCACCGGGCTCATCATCGGTGCGCTGTTCTCGCGGCAGATCGACATGCTGTTCGCGGTCGCCGGCCGGCTCGGCCGCACCGCGGCGCTCATCGTCGTGGCGCTGCTGCTGTTGTACGCGGCATACCGGTGGATCCGGCGCCGCCAGTTGCTCGCGACGCTCGAGTCGGGACGCATCGAGGTCAACGAACTCGGCAAGCTGTTCGCGGCCGGCAACGCGCCGGTCGTGTTCGACATCCGTTCGGACGAGAAACGCAAGCTCGATCCGTTCGTGATTCCCGGCGCGCAATTCGCCGACGAGCGGCATCTCGAGAACATCGTCGCCAATTATCCGCACGACCAGAAGCTGGTGATCTACTGTTCCTGCCCGAACGAGATTTCCGCGGCGTGGATGGCGAAGCAACTGAGCGCGGCCGGTTTCTCCGACGTGCTGCCGCTGCGCGGCGGCATGGAAGCGTGGCGCGACTCGGGCGAGCCGGTGGATGCGTTGCCCGACGCGCCGAAGGCGGAAGTCGCGGTCGAGGACATCGCGCCCAAAGCCGTCTAGCACGGCGCGCGCGGCTCTCGCGCGTGCCCGCGCGCCGCTTCGCCTTCCGTTCAATCGTTCAATGAACACCGAAGGAGCGGTTCAATGCTTTCGACTCAGGACGTTTCGACTCAAGAGATGGACGGACAGCAGGGAGTCGTCGCCGACGCGCCGTTTTCGTCGCTGTCGACGCGCATGCACCAGATGTTCCCCGCGCTCACCTGCGCGGAAATCGACCGGCTGCGCCGCTTCGGCGAGACCGGTCACTGGCAGGCCGGCGAACTGCTGTTCGAGACCGGTCAGCCCGGCCCCGGCATGTTCGTGCTGCTCGAAGGGAGCGTGAAGCTGTATCAGCGCGACGGCATCGGCCGCGAGGTCGTGATCGGCGAGCATGGCGTGGGACATTTTCTGGCCGAAGTCGGACAACTGTCGGGCAAGCCGGCGCTCGTCAACGGCATGGCGCTCGGTTCGGTGCAGGCGCTGCTGATCCCGCCCGAGCGTCTGCGCGCGCTGCTCGTCGCCGAGGCGGAACTCGGCGAGCGCATCATGCGTGCGCTGATCCTGCGGCGAGTCTCGCTGATCGAAAAAGGCGCGGGCGGGCCGATCCTGATCGGCAACAGCAACGACGCGCGGCTCGTGATGCTGCAAGGCTTCCTGTCGCGCAACGGCCATCCACATTCGGTAATCGACGAGCGCGACGAAGACGCGTTGCGTCTGATCGGGCAATTCGCCGCGCAGCGCGAGGACCTGCCGCTCGTGATCTGCCCGGACGGCTCGGTGCTGCGTCATCCGAGCATGCCGGAACTCGCGACCTGCCTCGGTCTCCTGCCCGATCTCGACGACTCGCACGTGTACGACGTGGCAATCGTCGGCGCCGGGCCGGCGGGCCTCGCCGCCGCGGTGTACGCGGCTTCCGAAGGGCTTTCGGTGATCGTGCTCGACAGCCGCGCGCCGGGCGGCCAGGCGGGCGCCAGCTCACGGATCGAAAACTACCTCGGCTTTCCGACCGGCATCTCGGGCCAGGCGCTCGCGGGCCGCGCCTTCGTGCAGGCGCAGAAGTTCGGCGCGCACGTCGCGATTCCGGTCAACGTGAAGGCACTCCAGTGCGGCCAGTCGCCGTACCGGCTCGAACTGAAGTGCGGCGGCCATATCAGCGCGCGGGCGATCGTGATCGCGAGCGGCGCGGTGTACCGGCGGCCCGCGCTCGAAGGGCTCGAACGCTTCGACGGACGCGGCGTTTATTACTGGGCCTCGCCGGTCGAGGCGAAGCTCTGCAAGCGCCAGGAAGTCGTGCTCGTGGGCGGCGGCAATTCGGCCGGCCAGGCGATCGTCTATCTGGCGACGCACGCGGCCAAGGTCCACGTGCTGATTCGCCGCAGCGGTTTCGAGGCGACGATGTCGCGCTACCTGATCGACCGTATCCGCGCGCTGCCGAACGTGTTCGTGCATCCGAATTCGGAAATCGGCCGGCTCGACGGCGATGAGGACGGACTCGTCTCGGTCGCGCTGAAAAAGCCGCTACCCGATGGCGTGAGCCGCCTCGACACGCGGCATCTGTTCCTCTTCACGGGCGCGGACCCGAACACCGAATGGCTGCGCACCTGCGGCGTGCAGCTCGACGAAAAGGGCTTCGTGCTGACCGGCGTCGGCACGGATGGCTCGGCCGCGGCCTGCGATCTCGCCACCACGGTCAAGGGCGTGTACGCGATCGGCGACGCGCGCGCGGGGTCGACGAAACGGGTGGCGGCGGCGGTGGGGGAAGGCGCGGCGGTGGTCGCGCAGATTCATCAACTGCTGGCGGCGGTCGGCGAGGAAGCGGTGGCGTTGGGCGCGTGAGATTCATCGCCCGCGATTCGCGCGCTGGGGTCTGGAGTCAACGCCGCGCCGCACGCGGGGCCATGCGGCACGGGTCGCGAACCGGTGGACGATCCTCAGGAAACCTTAAGCTTCCTTGCGCCGCGATTTTCACCGCCCAAGTCTCACCGCCGGATTCGACCGCCTCGTTACCGCCAACGCCGCGATACAGCGCCAGCGGCACGATTAACGGATCGTTCCGCAGCGGTTATTTCGTGCCGACCGTTTGCAGCGCTGCCCATGCGCCGTTGTTCACCTTGTAGACGGTCACGCCGCCGTACTTCAGATCGCCGTGATCGTCATAGGCGAGTTCGTTGGTCGTCACGCCCTTCATCTGCGTTGCTTTCAGCACCGGCAGATACTTGTGCGGATCGACCGAGTCGGCCTTCTTCATCGCGTTGAGCACGGCCATCGTGCCGTCGTACGCGTACGGCGAATACAGCTGGACCTCGGTGCCGAAGCGTTTCTTGTAGCGGTCGACGTACGACTTGCCGCCCGGCATCTGGTCCAGCGGACTGCCGCCCGACGACGCCAGCACGCCTTCAGCCGCAGGACCGGCAATCTTGAGCAGTTCATCGGAGTGAATCATGTCTGGGCCGATCAGCGCGCTCCTGATCGCCAGCGAACGCATCTGCTTGAGGAGCGGCGCGGCTTGCGTGTCAGCGCCGCCGTAGAAAATCGCGTCGGCGTCCGATTGCTTGATGTGGGTCAGGATGGCACGAAAATCGACGGCTTTGTCGTTGGTAAACTCCTGCGCGACGATGGTGCCGCCCGCCGCCTTGACCGCCTTGGCGAATTCTTCCGCCACGCCCTGGCCGTACGCGGTACGATCGTCGACGATCGCGAAACGCTTGAACTTCAGGTCTTCCACCGCGTATTTGCCGAGCACGCCGCCTTGCTGCGCATCGGACGTGACGAGGCGGAAGGTGGTCGGCAGCCCTTGCGCGGTGTAAGCCGGCGCGGTGGCGGTCGCGAGTTCCGGAATGCCGGCCTTCGCGTAGATCGGCGCCGCCGGAATGCTGGTGCCGGAATTGAAGTGGCCGATCACAGCGGCAACGCCATCGTCCACGAGCTTTTGCGCGACGGTCGTGCCGGTGCGCGGGTCGGCCTGGTCGTCGGCCGCATCGAGCACGAAGTGCACCGGCTTGCCGCCGATCACCGGCTTGGTGGCATTGAAGTCTTCGAGCGCCAGCGTCACGCCGCTGCGGAAATCCTCGCCGTAGTGCGCCTGCCCGCCGGTCAACGGCGCGGCGAAACCGATCTTCACGTCCTGCGCCTGCTGCGCAAACGCGCTCGCTCCGGTCAAACAGAGCACGCTGGCGGCCACGCCGGATGCGATGTGTTTCATGCTAATGCTCATCTGATGCTCCTCTTCGTCTTCGTTATGTCTTCGTTATGAAATGGCACGAGAAGGCTCACCGCGCGTAATCCGCGCGGCGCCCGTCAGCCGTTGGGCACTGCTTTTTGCTCATCTGAAATCGGCGCACACGCGGACCGGGCCCGCGCTCCGACGAGCCGGGTCATACGCTAAGATGGGTTGCTTGTCTCCGGGTGCATCGGGCATGGTTTTCCAGGCTTTGGTGCGACGACATATTGGATTCACATCTTGGTGATATTTATCCATAGATGCATTGATTGGATACAATCATAGCAACCCACAATTTTGACGACAACTTTTTTCGTCGGTCGGCGCACGACCGGCTTTTACCCATGACGACAGTGCAGGCCAAGGCAGAGCAACGATCGCTGCCGCAGTCCATCCGGGATCAACTGCGCGATGAAATCCTGCGGGGACAGTTGCCGCCCGGTACGCAGCTGCGCCAGGAAAATCTGGCGGAGCGCTTCGGCGCGAGCCGGATTCCCGTCCGGGAAGCGTTGCGGCAACTCGAAGCGGAAGGGTTGGTCAGTTATCAGCTGAATCGCGGTGCGGTGGTGATCGCGATGTCGACGAGCGAGATTTGCGAGCTGCTCGACATTCGCGCCGCGCTCGAAAGTTATGCGGCGAAGCTCGCGGTGCCCAACATGGTGTCCGCCGACATCGAGCTGATGAAGCGCATCCTCGCCTCGTACGACATCGCCACGACCCCGCCCGAATGGGCGGAGTGCAACCGGCAATTCCATCTGGCGCTGTGCGCGCCGTCGAATAACGAGCGGCTCAAGAAGATGATCGAGGAGTATTGCCTGAGCACGACGAATCGCTATCCGCATCTGCGGATGTCGCTGGATACGCAAAAGGACGACGTGCAGCACGACCACTACCGCATTCTCGACGCGTGCAAGCGGCGCGCCGTCGACGAGGTCGTGACGCTGCTCGAACAGCACATTCTCGAAACCAAGCGCGAAGTGCTGGCGGCCGCCCGCCTCGGGTAACGGGTCAGGCTACCCGGCGGTCAGGCCGCTGAGCAGACATGAAAAAAAGCGCACGGTGAATGACACCGTGCGCTTTTTTATCGTGGACAGCGCTCGTGAGGCGCCAAGGCAGATGGACGCTTCAACGATCCGCTTCAAAGGCCCGCTTCAAGGCCTCATCAACGGCCCATCCGGTAATCCGCCTTAGTGCTCGAGCTTCGCGCGCAACTCGCGCGCGGCTTCCAGCAGTCCTTCGTAACCCGAGCGAGCATGCTCCGGCAGATCGGGATCGCCGACCAGCGCGCCGAGCGTTTCGATCAGGCTATACACAATGCCCTTCGCCGCACCCGACGCGATGTTGCCCGACGATACCTGTTGATCGACATGGCTGAGCGCCGCGTCGAGCTGCTCCATCCCGGGGCGATCATCGGAAGGCGGCTTGGGAGAAACGTCTTGCGTCATGATGAAACATCGCTCCTGTTGATGCATCGGTGAACGAACCTGTCACGTTGTTATATACCGATCGTGCGCCGCCGTCCATTCGTGTCCCCGGCATTCGTCGGTTATCGGAGCCGGTAAAACCGGCTCCCGGAAACACTCACCCGATGTCGATGCAGAGGCTTTTTCCGCTCCCGAACATCCTCACCTTAAGCGGTGGCGGTGAAGCCCCCGCTCACGACCCCGTCACCGTACGCCGCACGAAAATGCGCCGCGTCAGATCGAATGCGACGAGGTTGCCGGCCACCACGAGCAGCAGTCCAACCACCGCGAGCGCGGACCAGCGATAGCCCTCGAAAATCGTCGACGCCGCCAGCGCGACGATCGGAAACAGCACCGTGCAGTACGCGGCGCGCTCCGGTCCCATGCGTCCGACCAGCATCAGGTAGGCCGTGAAGCCGATCACCGAGCCGAATACCGCGAGGTAGGCGAGCGCGCCGAGATAGCGCGGCGATAGATCGGGCGCGAACGAGTAGCCGGCGAACAGGCTGCCGATCGTCAGGATGCCGGCGCCGATCAGCATCGCCCAGCTATTGGTCGCGAACGGATGCAGGCCCATCGATTGCATGCGGCTCGACAACAGGTTGCCGGCCGAGAAGCACAGCGTGCCGAGCAAGGCGACGCCGAGCCCGAGCCACGCGGTGTGATCGCCGAGGTGCCCGGCCATCTGCTGCACGAACAGACAGACGATGCCGACGAGCCCGAGCAGCGCGCCCGCGATCGCCGTCGGCTGCAGCGGACGGCCCATGAACAGCCGGCCGTTGATCGAGTTCAGCAGCGGCGCGGTGGAAAACACGACTGCGACAAGACCGCTCGGCACGATCTGCTCGGCGTAGTAGAAGCACAGGAAATTGAGGCAGAACAGCGCGAGGCCCTGCGCGACGAGATAGCGCCACGCGGCGCGCGGCGGCCAGATCGGCCGGCGCATGACGCGCAGCAGCGCGAACAGCAGCGCCGCCGCGATCCAGAAGCGCCACGCAATCGACACGGGCGGCGGCACCTCGCCGAGTTGCCATTTGATCGCGATCCAGGTGGTGCCCCAGATCAGCACGGTCGAAACATAGAGCAGCAGATTCATGATGGAGCCCGGGTCGGCAATCCGTGGTCGGCCATGGCACGCGGCAAGCCACGGTAAGCCGCGATGACGAAAACCCGACTATGCCGCCGCGCCGCCGTCCGGACTTGTCCAGGATTGCGCACATTTTCGCGGCGCTGGGCGGCCTCGCGAGGCTCGCCGTATACTGGCCGCTCAGCCATCCACTACTCGCCGCCCATCGTCCGCTCGCCGCCGTGAACGCCAGCCCGTCTATCCCCGAGATCTCCGCTGCCGGCACGCCGTTCGGTCTGCAGTCGGTCTGTCATACGCTCGCCAGCGCCAACGCGAATCTGGACCGCTTCGCATGGCTCGGCGACGGACTCGCGATCGCGCTCTGGACACGCAACACAAAAGAGGCCGAAACCGTCTACGAGCGGCCGGGCCATCACACGCTGTCGTGCTATCTCGACGGCGGCTACCGCACCGAGCGCCAGAAAATGCCGGGCCACTACGGCGCGCCGTCGCGGCTGTGCGCGCTGCCCGGCGATCACGAATCGCGCTGGTGGGTGCGCGGCCACATGCATTTCATGCACCTGTACTTCCTGCCCGAGCACTTCACGCGGCGCGCGGTGCAGGAACTCGACCGCGAGCCGCGCGAACTGACGCTCGCCGATCGCACCTATTTCGAGGACCCGCATCTCTCGACGCTGTGCCAGTCGCTCGTCAACGAGGACTGGTCAAGCCCCGACGGCCTGCTGCGCACCAACGAAGCCGCGCATGAGGCGCTGAGCCTGCTGTTGCGCGGACAAGGCGTGCGGCGCACCGGCGTCTCGCCGAAGGGCGGGCTGTCGGTCGCGACGCGCCGGCGGCTGCGCGACTATATCGACAGCCATCTGGCGCAGCCGCTTACGCTCGGCGAGCTATCGGAAGTCGCGGCGCTCTCGGAGTTCCACCTGGCGCGCATGTTCCGCGAGTCGTTCGGTCTGCCGCCCGCCGCGTGGATCGCGCAGCAGCGGCTCGAACGCGCGCGCACGCTATTGCGCACGACCGCGCTGCCGCTCGCGCGAATCGCCGAGCAGTGCGGCTATGCGAACGCGAGCCACTTCAGCCATCGCTTCCGCGAGAGCGCGGGGGTGACGCCGAGCGTGTATCGGCAGGTGATGGGCGGGTGATTGAAGGATGAGCCCGGGTGGCGGCGGGAATTGAGGTAGGAAACGCGAAGCCCATACCCGGTATTGAGGATCGCTGAGCTCAAGCCGATGTGGAAACTTGTCCACGTAAAATGTTGGCAAGGCTGTGGACAACCTTCTCATAGGCCATCCAAGTCATTGACGCAGCGGCATTATCGGCTTGCGGTTCAGGCGTAGGCAGCCTGCGCCGCCGCCCGACAAACCGCACGGCCCGACCGCTTTGCCAGGGACACCATACAACACCCATCGTCCTCGACATGGAGTTGTCCACATATTTTGGGAACAAGCTTGTGGACAACCTGCGCATAGTCCTGCCAAGTGATTGACGCAGCAGGCGTATCTCTCTCAGGTTCGGCAGCAGGCAACGGGGCGGCGGGCCGGGGCGCCTCGTCCGACGCAGCCCGCCGTCCCGCCCGCGCCATCATCTTTGCGTGGTTTCGGTTTCCCGGCGCCGCAGCGACTCCGGCAGGCCATACTGCACGATCAGCGCGCACACGACGCTCAGCACACCGATCACGTACAAGGCCGGCGTCGTGCTGCCGGTCAGATCCTTCACGCGGCCGACCATCACCGGGCTCACGATCCCGCCCAACTGGCCGAGCGTGTTGATCAGCGCGATCCCGCCGGCGGCGCCGGCTCCCGCGAGCAGCTTCGGCGGCAGCGCCCAGAACGCCGGGATCGACGCCACCACGCCCGCGCCCATCACCGCGAGCGCGACGACCAGCAACGCGGTCTGCTTGTCGAAGTAGCCCGCCGCAAAGAAGCCGATTGCCGACATCAGCAGCAGCCCGAACACGAACTTGCGCCGCTCGCCGCTCGCATCGGACAGACGCCCCACCACGACCATGCAGATCGCACCGCACACATACGGCACCGCCGTCAGCAGACCGACCACGGTCGGGTTCTTCGTGCCCGCCACGTGAATCAGGTGCGGCGCCCAGAAATTCAGTCCGTACGAGGCGATCTGGATCAGGAAGTACACGAGCCCGAGCGTCAGAAAGCCCGGCGTTTTGAGCGCGCCCATCAGCGAATGGCCGCTTGCGGGATGACGGCTCTGCTGCGCGATCTGCGCGGAGAGCACGGTCTTTTCCGTGGCCGACAGCCAGCCCGCGTCCTCGATGCGATCCTTCAGCAGCAGCAGCACCAGCACGCCGAGCACGATGCACGGCATGCCGCCGAGCAGGAACAGCCAGTGCCAGCCCGGCATGCCGAGCGCGCCGTCCAGATGGCCGATCACGAGCCCCGCGAGCGGCGCGCCGACGAGCCCCGAAAACGCCGAAGCGAGAAACAGCATCGACGTGATGCGGCCGCGATAGGCGGTCGGAAACCACAGCGTCAGGTAGTACAGCACGCCGGGCGCGAAGCCCGCTTCCATCGCGCCGATCACGAAGCGCAATCCGTAGAACTGCCATTCGTTGTTGACGAACACCATCGCGGCGGTCGCGAGACCCCACGAAATCATGATCCGCGCGATCCAGCGCCGCGCGCCGACCTTGTAGAGGAACAGGTTGCTCGGGACTTCGAACAACACATAGCCGATCACGAACAGACTCGCGCCGAGGCCGTATGCGGTGTCGGACAGACCGAGATCGCTCTGCAACTGGAACTTCGCGAAGCTGATGTTGATGCGGTCGAAGAACGCGAACAGGTAGCAGATCATGATGAGCGGCATCAGCCGCCACGCGACTTTACGGATGATGGCCGCGAGATCGTCGCTGCCTGTGCGGCTACTGTCCGCCGCTACGCCCAGGTCACTCATGCTTGTCTCCAATGCCGGATTCGGCGCCGCCGTCCGGTCGCTTGATGGTTGATGGTCGATGATGGTTGCCGTGTGGCCGGTCAGATCTGCCGCACGTATTCGGGCACCGGATGCAGGTCGCAATTGCGGCCCGCCTTGGCGAGTTGCCCCGGCACGTCGTGGCCGAGCAGCGCCGGCAAGCCGCGCGACAGCACCAGCAGCTTCTCCAGATCGATCCCGGTCGGAATCCCCACTTCGTCGCACAGGTTGACGAGGTCTTCCGTGCAGATGTTGCCGGACGCGCCCGGCGCGAACGGACAGCCGCCGAGGCCGCCGAGCGCGGCGTCGAAACGGCGCGCGCCGGCTTCGTAGGCGGCCAGCACGTTGGTGAGGCCCAAGCCGCGCGTGTTGTGAAAATGCAGCGTGAGCGCCGAGGCCGGCACGCGTTCGAGCACGCGCGCGACGAGCCGCGCGACCTGGCGCGGATTCGCCATGCCGGTCGTGTCGGCGAGCGTGATGCCTTCGATGCCCATCTCGCGATACGTATCGACGATGCCGACCACGCGGTCTTCGTCGATGCGGCCTTCGAACGGACAGCCGAACGCGGTCGCCACCGTCGCGTTGAGCAGCACGCCCGAGCCCTTGACGTGGCGCACGATGTCGCCGAACGCGGCGAGCGACGACTCGCAGCTCATGCGCATGTTCGCGCGGTTGTGGGTCTGACTCGCCGACATGACGAGGTTCAGCTCGTCGGCGCGCGCGGACAGCGCGCGCTCGGCGCCCTTCAGGTTCGGAATCAGCGCGACGTAGATCACGCCGGGCTGTCGCTCGATCTGCTGGAATACGGCCTCGCCGTCGCGCAGCGCCGGAATCGCTTTCGGCGAGACGAACGAGCCTCCCTCGATGCGCGTGAAGCCGCATGTGGAGAGCGCGTTGATCAGCGCGATCTTGTCCGGCGTGTCGACCCAGGTGGGCTCGATCTGCAGACCGTCGCGCGGCGCGACTTCCTGCACGATCAGTTTGTCGAGCGAGGCAGTGTCGGCGGTGGAGTAGATGGCGGCGCTCATTGCACGGCTCCTTCGCGGCGCAGCCGCTCGATGTCGTCGTTTTCAAAGCCGAGGTCGCTCAGCACGCTGCCGGTATGCTCGCCGAGCGCGGGACCTTGCCAGCGCACTTCGCCCGGAGTGTCCGAGAGCTTCGGCACGATGCCCGGCATCTTTACCGACGCGCCGCCCGGCAATTGCGCCTGCAGCAGCATCTCGCGCGCCTGGTAGTGCGGATCGGCCACGATGTCGGCCACCGAATAGATGCGCCCCGACGGCACTTCGGCGCGTTCGAGCGCGGCCAGCACGTCTTCGGTCGTGTGCTGCGAGGTCCATGCGGTAATCGCCTGATCGAGCATCGCGGCCTGCTTCGCGCGGCCGTCGTTGTAGGCGAGCGCGGGATCGTCGGCGAGATCGGCGCGGCCGATCAGATGCATGAGGCGCTTGAAGATCGGATCGCTGTTGCCCGCGATCACGACATAGCCGTCGTCTTGCGTGCGATACGTATTCGACGGCGCGATGCCCGGCAGCGCGCCGCCGCTGCGCTCGCGCACGTGGCCGAGCAGGTCGTATTCGGGCACGAGGCTTTCCATCAGATTGAACACGCTCTCGACGAGCGACACGTCGACCACCTGGCCTTCGCCCTGTCCCGTCTTCACGCGCAGCAGCGACATCAGCGCGCCGATCACGCCGTGCAGCGACGCGAGCGAGTCGCCGAGACTCACGCCGACGCGCGCCGGCGCGCCGTCCACTTCGCCGGTCGTGTAGCGGATGCCGCCCATCGCCTCGCCGATCGCGCCGAAGCCCGGCCGGTCGCGATACGGGCCGGACTGGCCGTAGCCGGAGATGCGCACCATCGTCAGTTTCGGATTGAGCGCGTGCAGCACGTCCCAGCCGAGGCCGAGCTTTTCGAGTGCGCCGGGGCGCAGGTTTTCGATTACGACGTCGGCATCGGCGGCGAGGCGCTTGACGACCTCGATGCCATCGGCCGATTTCAGATTCACGCAGACGGATTTCTTGTTGCGCGACTGCAGATACCACCAGAGCGAGGTGCCTTCATGGAGCTTGCGCCATTTGCGAAGGGGATCGCCGGTTTGGGGCGCTTCGATCTTGATGACTTCGGCGCCGAACTCGGCCATGAGGCGCGCGGCAAACGGCGCGGCAATGAGCGTTCCGATCTCGACGACGCGAATACCCTGAAGGGGTCCAGCCATGGTGCAGTCTCCGGAGTTGGTTTGGTGTTGGGAGACAGCTTAGAAGCGGTGCGGCGGTGGGTCCAACCGCAATTCGCCAAGGACCGTTCGCGAACGACGAACGCTCAGCGGCGGCGTTTGGCGGGCGGGGTGGTGACGGTGGCGGCAGGCGTCGCGGATGCGCCCGATGCGCCGGCGGTCGCGGAATCGCCCGCCTCTTCCAACGCTTCGACTGTGCGCAGATGATCGAACAGCAGCCGGCCCACCGGCGAAAGCGCCTCGAGGTCGCGCGCCACGATCACGAGGCTGCGCTCGGCCCAGTCGTCTTCAAGCGGCACGCCGACGAGGCCGAGCGGCCGGCCCATCAGCTGACACACCTTGCGCGGCAGCACGCCGACGCCCATGCCGGCCTGCACCATCCGGCACACCGCGTCGAAACCCGGCACGTGGATGCGTAGCCGCAGCGGCTTGCCGGCCTGGTGCGCGGCGAGGTGCGTGCGCGCGTTGATCGAACTCGCGGAATGCAGACCGACGTGATCGCCGTCGAGCGTTTCGGCGAAGCCGATGCTCGCGCGCGAGGCGAGCGAATGATCGTCGCGCATCACGATCACGAGCGAATCGCGCCGGTAGTGCTCGACGTGCAGCTCGCGCGTGTCGGCGTCGCCGGAACAGATGCCGAGATCGGCGAGGCTGTCGTCGACGGCCTTGACGACGCCGCCGCTCGGCCGCTCCTCGAGATCGAGCTTGACGCGCTCGTGCTGCAACTGGAACGCGCGCAGGTCCTCGGGCAGAAATTCGACGATCGCCGACAGGTTCGCCATCATCCGCACGTAGCCGCGCACGCCGCTCGCATGACCGGCCAGTTCGATGCCGATGTTCTCGATGTCGCGCATCACGCGGCGCGCGTGATGCAGCAGCGTTTCGCCGGCCGGCGTCAACGTCATGCCGCGCGCGTTGCGCTGAAACAGCGTCGCGCCGACCGCCTGTTCGAGTTCGAGCAGACGCTTGCTCGCGGCCGACACGGCAATCGCCTCGCGCTCGGCGGCTCGCGTGAGCGTGCCTTCCTCGAAGACGGCAAGGAACAGCTGAAGCGTGGTGAGATCGAGCTTGCGGAGAAGGTTTTTGATGACCATGGCGCGGCGCGGGGAATGCGATTCGTCCCGCTCGAAGATGACGCCGTACAGTCTATCGAACTTTATCGCACTGCCGCGTTTGCGCCGTCCGCTTCGAAGCGCTCGTGCTCGCGACCACAGGGCAAGACGAGCTCCATGTCGTGCAACCTCGCGCCGACGTACGGCAGGAAGGGGAATCAACGCGGCGCGCGGTGCAGCGTCAAGGCGCGTTTGCTATGCTGGCCTGCCGCCGCGCGCGGATTCCGTTCATCCACCCAGGAAGTCTTTCGATGCCCACCGTCGCGATCGCGATCTTCCCCGGCGTGCAGGCGCTCGACGTCGCCGGCCCCGTCGACGTGTTTTCCGAAGCGAACCGCTTCATCGCGCCACGCGAGCATTACGAAGTGAAGCTGCTGGCCGCCGATGCCGCGCCGCTGCGCGCGTCGAACGGCATGACGCTGAGCGCCGATGCGACGTTCGATGAGGCGCGCGAGCCGTTCGATCTCGCGCTGGTCGCGGGCGGTCCCGCGCTGCCCGACAACGACGTGGCCGATGCGCGGCTGCTCGACTGGCTCGCGAACGTCGCGACACGCTGCGGGCACTACGGCTCGATCTGCACCGGTGCCTTCGCGCTCGGTCACGCAGGGCTGCTCGACGCGCGCAACGTCACGACGCACTGGCAGCATGCGGCGCAACTGGCCGCGCGGTTTCCGCGCGCGCATGTCGACTTCGATCGCATCTATCTGCGCGACGGACCGCTCGTGACGTCGGCGGGCGTGACGGCCGGCATCGACCTGTCGCTCGCGCTGGTGGCCGAGGATCACGGTCCGCATACGGCGCTCGCGGTCGCCAAGCGGCTTGTCGTGTTCGCGCAGCGCCAGGGCGGCCAGTCGCAATTCAGCCCCTACCTGACCGCGCCCGCCGACGACACCTCGCCCGCCGCCAAAGTCCAGGCGCACGTGATGGCGCGCATCCGCGAGAGCTTCACGGTCAGACAGCTCGCCGACGTCGCCGGCATGAGCGCGCGCAACTTCGCGCGCGTGTTCGTGCAGGAAACCGGCGTGACGCCGCATGAATTCGTCGAACGCGCGCGCGTCGATGCCGCGCGCAAACTGCTCGAAAGCAGCGGCGCGGCACTCAAGGCGATCGCCTACGATTGCGGCTTCGGCACCGCCGACCGCATGCGCATCGTGTTTGCGAAGCGGCTTGGCGTAACGCCGATGCAGTATCGCGAGCGTTTCCGTTCGTCGTGAAGGCGACGTGAGAAAATCGGCGACTCTGCTGCAAGCCAACGATCACAAGGAACGACATGACTTCCTCTTCTCCGATTCGCGCGATCGTCACCGGCCATACGCGCGGCCTCGGCGCGGCGCTCGCCGAACAACTGCTCGCGCGCGGCGTCGCGGTGCTGGGTCTGTCGCGCTCGCGGCACGCCGCGCTGAAAGCGCGATTCGCCGCGCAGCTCGAAGAGATCGAACTGCCGCTGGCCGACCCCGCGCGCGTCGCGCAATGGCTCGCCACCGACGCATTGCGCCGCTTCGCGAGCGGCGCGCAAACGGTGCTGCTCATCAATAACGCGGGCATGGTGCAGCCGATCGGTCCGATCGAAGGACAGGACCCGGCCAACATCGCGGACGCGGTGAACCTCAACATCGCCACGCCGCTGATGCTCGCGAGCGCGCTCGCCGCCGCGGCCGTCGAGGCGAGCGACCGGCGCATCGTGCATATTTCGAGCGGTGCGGCGCGCAATGCGTATCCGGGCTGGAGCGTCTACTGCGCGACGAAGGCCGCGCTCGATCATCACGCGCGCGCCGTTGCACTCGACGCGAACCGCGCGCTGCGCATCTGCAGTCTCGCGCCGGGCGTGATCGATACGGACATGCAGGCGCAGATTCGCGGCAGCGGCGAAGAACAGTTCCCGATGCGCGCGCGTTTCGAAGACCTCAAACGCAACGGCCAACTGTCGACGCCCGAGCAATGCGCGACGCAGTTGATCGACTACGCGCTCAGCGATGCATTCGGTCAAACGCCGGTCGCGGATATTCGCGAGATCGTGAAGCAGGCGTAGTCGGTGCAGCGGTTGCCATGGCCGCACTCGGCAGTAACGGGCAGCAATCGGCAGCATCGACGCTCCCGAAAATTCTCACCTTTAGCACGGAGCAGCAGCGGATCGACGCAAATAGTCCCCGCCGTTGCTCCCGAAAACGCTCACCTTGAGGGCCGTAGCGGGATAAATGCAGGCTCACGGCCAGTGCGCCACGCACGGCATACGCCATTCCCGAAAACCCTCACCTTTGATAAAGGCCGAGGCAATATCGCCTGGACATTCAACGGGTTACGTGACGCACGCGCCTTAGCACAGGCTGTTTTTCCCGAGCGGATTACGCATTTGCAAGGAATGCATAGCCGCTTCGTATCACTCGGCTCCTGAATATCCTCACCTTTGAGCGTGACAGCCGCGATACGTGTGCTGCCGGAATCATCTTGCCGTGCGGTTTATTCGTGTATTCGGCGGGTTCGAGCGCTGGCTGGGAACCATGCGCGGACGTTCCCCGAAAACCCTCACCTCCAGATTTGCAGTGCGCGTACAGGTGCGCCGATTCTCACCGCGCCAGCTCCCGAATCTTCTCACCTGTCGGTCATGCAGCGCGGATCGCGCCGCGAGCAGGGCAACCGGCACGGCCGCATAACCCCCCCGTCGATGCCTTATTCGCACAGTCGTCGCGGCATATAATCGGACGAGACGGTCGAACACTCGTCTCGAGGCGGCAGCGCGTGGCGCCGCCTCTTCCCCATTGACAGCATGCGGCTCGAACAGCAGTTCCTGACAAACCGGCAAAGGAGGAAGAATGAAAACAAACGGCGCGAGCAGAATACTCGGCGCGATGTTCGCGATGACCTTCGCGACTTGCGTGACCTATGCGAACGCGCAAACGCCCGGCGGCACACCGGGCGACATGTCGGCGCAAAACATGCCGATGCAAAGCCGGCCGGGGGTGGCGGCTCCAGCTCCACGTCGAAACAGATCGGATACCCAGTTGGTCCGCGACGTTCGCCGCGCCTTCACGCGCACACCGGGATTAAATTCGGCGAGCATTCACGTCGAGTCGCGTCATGCCTTCGTGACATTGACCGGCTCGGTGCCGCAACGCTCGCAGATCGAACGGGCCGGTAGCGCCGCAAGATCGGTTCAAGGCGTGAGAGCGGTGTCGAACCGACTGACCGTGCGAACGAGGCGCGGCTCGGGTCATTGAGTCGAACGAGACGGCATCGGTCGGATGAAACCGATGCCGCCTTCGTGAGCGCCGAATGTCTCCGCTTTACTTCCTCTGCTTTGTCCCTTCCGCGTCAATCGCGCAGCCGCCTTCCTTCGCATCGGTCAACGCTGGCACGATCCGCCTCGCTGAAATCCTCCGGTTCTCATCCGGTCTTTCAATCCGAAAGCACTGCGTTGCTCGCAGCACACTTTTTTCTGCTCTGCTTAAGAAACCGATTGACCTTGTCCAAATACGCCCCCTAGAATTCAGGAATATTCACTAGTGAGGCTCGTGCCTTGGACACCTGCAGTAGTCGACTTTCGAACAGATTCGCTGCCTGAACGGCAGGACGTCCGCGCTTCCTTTCCTAGCCGCCGTCTTGCCAGCAGGCAGACGGTGCGCGTCGCAGCAACTCCCCGTGCACCCTGGTTAATGTTATATCCGCGCCATACGGATCGACGCGTCTGATCGCGTCCATACGCTGACGCGGCTTTGTATCGCGAGCATCAGGCTCGCATGCGTGTTCGCACGCGTTTCGTCAGTTCGACGGAACGCGCACGGACGCGAGAATAAACACGCCTGTCGCGGGCGCGCGTCCCGAATGCGCGCCGCGATGGCAGAGAGAAACCAGCCAGCAAGGAGCCGCCATGACAGACAGTGACAGTTATCCCTTATGCCGCTTACCGCTTCTTTTAACTGAGGAAAGCGAGTAGACCGCCACCGCCGCGTCGATACGCGCGGCCTCCGTGTCTGCTGGCTTTCTGCCCAGCGCGTTGCATGCAACGCACGGAGAAATATCATGCAATTCGGCCTCCTTCTCTCGCGGCTCCCGCACGTACAGGAGTCGCGCGTCCATTACGACAGCCTGCTCATGCTGCACGTCCGCGAAACACATGCTTTCGTGCCGTTCTGGCGCCGTCTGAAAGCACGCGTTCTTCATCTTTCGTAGCGTTTCGCGATTCTTCCGTCATACGCAAGCGGCTCAGCCAGCACTCGACTCGCACGCTGCCCATGTCCTTGCGTATGCCGGAGCACGCATGTCGCCGTCTATAAACACAACCAGGGAAGAACGTCATGTCCACGCCCACCAACCTTTCCTCCGCCCGCAGCGCCGTGCTCGATTCGGCGCACGTCGGCGACATCAAGGGCGCGCTCGGCACGATCGCGCATCATGACGTCGCGCCACGCACCAACTGGTGGGCGCGCGTGCGCACGCTGCTCGCGATCCTCGGTCCGGGGCTCATCGTGATGGTCGGCGACAACGATGCCGGCGCCTTCGGCACCTATACCCAGGCAGGTCAGAACTACGGCACGACGCTGCTGTGGACCATGCTGCTGCTCGTACCCGTGCTCTACGTCAATCAGGAGATGGTGCTACGCCTCGGCGCGGTCACCGGCGTCGGCCATGCGCGCCTCATCTTCGAGCGCTTCGGCAAGTTCTGGGGGGCGTTCAGCGTCGTCGATCTGTTCATTCTCAACGCGCTGACCATCGTGACCGAGTTTATCGGCATCACGTTCGTGCTCGACTTCTTCGGCGTCTCGAAGATCGCGGGCGTGTGCATCGCCGCGGCCCTCACGATGGCCGCCGTCAGCACGGGCGACTTCCGCCGCTTCGAACGCTTCGCGGTCGTGCTGTGCGTGTTGAGCCTGCTGCTCGTGCCGGTGCTCGTGTCGATTCATCCGCCCGTCAGCCAGATGGCGCGTGACTTCTTCATTCCGAACTGGCCCGCCCACTCGAAGCTCTCCGACGTGATGCTGCTCGTGATCGGCATCGTCGGCACGACGGTCGCGCCGTGGCAATTGTTCTTCCAGCAGAGTTACGTGATCGACAAACGCATCACGCCGCGCTTCATGAACTACGAAAAGGCCGACCTGTGGATCGGTATCGTGTTCGTGCTGATCGGCGCGGTGGCGATGATTTCGTTCAGCGCGGCGCTGTTCGACGGCCGGCCCGAATTCGGCAACTTCACCGACGCGGGCGGCGTCATCGCGGGACTCGAAAAATACGCGGGACGCACCTCGGCGGTGCTGTTTGCGATCGCGTTGTTCGACGCATGCGTGATCGGCGCGGCGGCCGTGTCGCTATCCACCGCCTATGCGATCGGCGACGTGTTCAAGATCCGTCACTCGCTGCACCGCAGCGTCTCGGACGCGAAGGGCTTCTATCTCGTGTACTTCGTTATCGTCGCGGCGGCCGCGGCGCTCGTGCTGATTCCGGGCAGCCCGCTCGGTCTTCTGACTGAAGCGGTGCAAACGCTGGCCGGCGTGCTGCTGCCGAGCGCGACCGTGTTCCTGCTGCTGCTTTGCAACGACCGCGCGGTGCTCGGTCCGTGGGCCAATTCGAAAAAGCTGAATCTGTTTACGGGCGCTGTCGTCTGGGTACTCGTGATGCTGTCGATCATCCTGACCGCGTCGGTGATCTATCCGGACATGGCCGGCAAAACGATTATCGAAATGCTCGTGGGCGGCACGCTGCTCGCCGTGACCGGTTATGGCGCGGCGCTCGGCATCCGCAAGCTGCGCGGCGAGCCCGTGGCCGAACCGTCGCCGGTCTATTCGAAAGAGGCGCGCAACGCCTGGCGCATGCCCGCGCTCGACGAATTGCCGCCGCCGAATCTGACGCTGGCGAAGCGCATGTGGATGGGCGTGCTGCGCGCTTATCTGCTGCTCGCGATCGGCCTCGTCATCGTGAAGGTCGTGCAGATGGCATTGTGAAGCCGCGCGAATGGTGAGTAGTTCCAGGAGATGCGCTAACGGTGAGGATTTACGGGAGCCGCGTTGCGCATCATCGCCAGCCTGTGGAAACGCAATCACACAGGCCATGCCCGCTCGACGATCCGCGCCTGTTGCCCATGTTCCGGCAACGTGCCGAACACGCGGCCCCACTGCGCGTCGAAGCGGCTTGCGATGAACGCGTCCGCGACGTAGGTCGGCGCGTGCTCGCGCAGCAGGCACGCCTGCACGAGCAGAATCAGGCGCTGCGCTTCGCGGCGCGCGGCCGCTTCGTGCATCGCGGTCCCCGCACCGGCTGCGCCGGCCAGCGCCTCGATATGCGGGCGCAGGCGCGCCTCGCCGTGGCAGATCGGCCGGATATCGTCGATCAACGCGGCTAGCGCGGCGGGATCGCGGCTGATCGCGCGCAGCATGTCGAGCGCCATCACGCTGCCCGATCCTTCCCAGATCGAGATCACGGGCGCCTCGCGATAAAGCCGACCCATCGGGCTTTCGTCCATGTAGCCGTTGCCGCCGAACACTTCCATCGCTTCGGCCGATAGTTCGATGCTGCGTTTGGCCACCCAGAATTTCGCGGCGGGCGTCACGATCCGTTTATAGGCGTGCTGCAGCGGATCATGGTCCGCGAGCGCAAACGCCTGCGTGAGGCGCATCATCAGCTGCGTCGCGGCTTCGCTTTCGAGCGCCATGTCGGCCAGCACGTTGCGCATCAGCGGCTGTTCCGCGAGGCGCTTGCCGAACGCGTGACGCTCGCGCGCATGGTGAATCGCCTGCACCACGGCCTGGCGGATCGTACCCGCGCTGCCCATCACGCAGTTCAACCGCGTATAGGACGCCATTTCGATAATGGTCGGAATACCGCGCCCTTCCTCGCCGATCATGCGCCCCCACGCGCCGAGGAATTCCACTTCGCTGCTCGAATTGGAGCGGTTGCCGACCTTGTCCTTCAGACGCTGGATCTGCACGGCGTTCTTGCTGCCGTCCGGCCGGTAGCGCGGCACGAAGAAGCACGACAGGCCGTTTTCGGTGCGCGCGGTCACGAGATGCGCATCGCACATCGGCGCGGACATGAACCATTTATGACCGACGATCTCGTATTCGCCGCCTCGCCCCTCGCCACGCACCGGCACGGCGTGCGTAGTATTCGCGCGCACGTCGGAGCCACCCTGCTTCTCGGTCATGCCCATGCCGACCAGCATCGACGTCTTCTGTTCGAGTGGCAGATCGCGCGCGTCGTAGCTGCGCGAATAGAGTTTCGGCATCAACTGCTCGAACAACCCGGGCTCCTGGCGCAACACGGGGATGCTCGCGAAGGTCATCGAGGTCGGGCACTGCGAGCCGGCCTCGATCTGTCCGTGCATCGAAAAACCGGCCGCGTACGCAGCCCATGCGCCGGGCCGCGTATCGGAGAACGGTTGCGAGACGAGATTCTGTTCGCGCAGCATCTTCATCAGGCCATGCCACGCGGGATGAAACTCGACGCGATCGATGCGGTGTCCCTGGCGATCGAAGGTGTGAAGTTCGGGTTTGAAGTGATTCGCGTCCTCGGCCATGCGCAGCGTTTGCGCGCTGCCGAGCCGCTCGCCGTAGTCGCTCAGTTCGGATTCGTGCGCCTGCGCACCCGCGCGTTGCACCGCTTCGCGCAGCGCGAGGTCCGTGGTGTAGAGGTTATAATCGGCCAACTCCGGCACGACATTCGTCACCTCATGGGTGTTCCAGTTCATGAGCGGCTCCTTTTCAAGGTGCCCCGATCGGTCCAAGGTCGATCCGTCATCGACGAACCTGTACGCTTGCCGCGCGGGCTTTTTTCTGGTTACCCAGTATAGGGACGCGCTTCGGCGCGAGTGTTCGGATTCGCCGACATGAAGGAACCGCTCCCCGTCAAAACCACGCGCCGCAAGCCCGCGCAATCACGCGCGCTCGCCACGGCCGAGGCGATTCAGCAGGCCTTTGTTCAGCTTCTGGTCGAGCACGGCTACGACAAGGTATCGATCCGCCAGGTGACGACGGCGGCCGGCGTCGGTATCGGCAGCTTCTATGAATATTTCGCCAGCAAGGAAGCACTCGCGGCGGTGTGCATTCATCTGCGCATCAAGCGGATCGCCATCGAAATGAGCGAATGCATTCCGGCCACGCGCGACGAAGCATTGCCCGCGCGAGCCGATGCCCTGCTAAACGCGCAGATTCGCGCGCCGCTCGCGGAACCCGAACAGTGGTCGACGCTCTTTCAGCTCGAACGCCGGGTTTCCGGCATCGATGCCTACCGCAAGCTTTACGCGGAGTTCGTGCGGCTATGGGCCGGCCTGCTTGCCTCGGCACCCGACTGGCCCGCCGATGCGCCGACGGAAGATGCCGCGTTCGCGGTACACGCGACGATCTACGGTCTCGTCTCGCAGGCGCTGATGACGCGCCCGGCTCCTCACGACGTGGCAGCGCTGCGTCGTTTGCTGCGCACCGCCGTGCATGGGTATCTTTCGCTGATCGCGCCGCGCGCCTATCGGCTTTATCGCTTCGAGTTCTGACGGCTCCGCCCTGGCGTGCGCATCAATGCATCAGCGCCTGTCGCGTTCGTGCGCGAACTGCCGCACCCGTCTTCGAAACAGGATAGAACGCGCTGCGCCGCCGACGTCAAAGGACGATCGCCGTGCACCACCGTCGATACGGTCGTGTCGGGAAACGACTCCACGAGGCGCAATGTCGCAATCTTGTGACGCGCCATGTCGAGCCGGAAGGTCGGATCGACTTTCACTGGACTCCTGATCAATCGCGTACAAAACCACAAGACACTCGTGTACGTGACGTCGATCGACACCTGCGTGCTGCTGCCGCTGGCATTTCACACAATTCACAAATTTCCGTCGACCTAACTGATCACCAGTATCGTCGCATTGCTGGTCGGATTAATGACGCTCTCCAGTCCCGCCGCATTTGTTCCTATTTTGAGGGCCTTCAGCCCCGACGTACGTGCAACATCGCTCGGGGTCATCTATGCTATGGACGTGACGCTCTTCGGTGGTTTCGCACAACTCATCGTGCTCGGTCTATGGCGCTGATCGGGCAGCTTCTATGCGCCCGCATGGTACGTGATGGGCTGCAGCGCGATCAGTGTCGCCGGCGTCATGATCTTCCGCGAACACGAGGAAAAGAACGGCCAGCATCAGCGCGGTTGAATTCGTTGCGATCAGAACAGGCCACGCCTGCACACAACATAAGGATCCTTCGCCATGCAGAACGAATCAAAAGACGGTGTCGATCGACGCAACTTCATGAAGACGGCCATTGCGCTGGTCGGCGCATCGTCCGCGCTCGTCGCGCAGGCCGGCACCGCGTACGCGCAGAACGCGAATGCGCCGGCCGCCGGGACGGGCGCGCACCGGGGCACGGTCTACACCGGCGACGTGATAGACGGCAAGAAGGTCATCAGTTCGCTCGACGTCAACGACCTGCCGAGCGGCGCGAAGCATATGTTCTATTTTCAGGGCGTGCAGATGCCGACGGGCCAGCACTGGTACGTGTCGGTAATCGTCGTGCGCGGCGCGAAACCGGGCAAGCGCGTGGCGCTCGTGAGCGGCGTGCATGGCGATGAGATCAGCCCCGTGCATACGATACAAAGCGTCGTGAGCCAGCTCGATCCGGCCCAGATGTCGGGCACGGTGCTCGCGGTGCTGGACGTGTCGCGCCCCGCGCTCGAAGCGATGGAACGCAGATGGCCGAACTCGGGGCGCGGTCTCGACCTCATCGACATCAACCGCGAATGGCCGGGCAACGAGAATGGCGCGAGTGCGCCGAGCCGGCACGCGGGACTGCTATTCAACCGCCTGCTGCGGCCGAACGCCGACTACGCGATCGACTTTCACACCGGCACGACCGGTATGGACCTGACCTCGTTCAATCTCGCGCGGATGGAGTTGCCGGAAGCGCGCGCGATGGCCGAGCTGTTTCCGATCACGCAGATCTTCGACAACCCCGCGTATCCCACGCTGCTTGCGAACGCGCTGATCGACGTGGGCATTCCCGCGATCACGCCGGAGATCGGCGCCGCGCGCATCATCGACCTCAACATGATTCCGCAGTTTGTCGAAGGCACGATGAACGTGCTCAAGCGCTATGGCGTCGTGCCAGGCCCGATCGGGAAGACCGGCCGCGACGTCGGCATCTTCGTCGGCAATAGCGCGCACACGGTCCTCACGACGCACGGCGGCTTCGTCGAACTGCTGGTCAAGCTGAACGAGAAGGTCACGGCCGGGCAGAAGGTGGCGATCCAGCGCAACACGTTCGGCGAAGTGGTCGCGGAGTATACGAGCGGGGTCGCCGGCGAAGTGACGGGGTATCGTACGGATGCGACGGCGGAACCCGGCATTCCTCTCGTGATGGTGCTCTATCAGAGTGCGGGGCGGGAGAATCCCGAGGATTATTCCGAGTAACGCGAGTCGAAGTGGACCGGCGCGCCTGAGTCGCGAATGGTGAGGATTTCCAGGGGATGGGTGAACTCGCCGCTCAAGGTGAGTTCTTCCAGGATGGTGAGGAATTCCAGGAGATGGCGATACCGAACCGAGCGCATTTTTCAGAATGGTGAGGATTTCCAGGAGTTGCATCCACACCGGAAAGCAGGTTGTCGGGCCATTGACCCCTTGGCTCGCCGTCCAGCTTACGTCACGCTCCCGAAAAACCTCACCTTTGCCAATGGCTGGCTGCGCCCGCGGATAACCGGAACACGTTCCGGTTATCTCCCGCTCAAAACTTGAACTTCACCTGAAATCCAATCGTAAACGGTAGATGGTCCGAAGGGATCGGCGGCACCACGATGAAGTTCGCGCCGACGCGCTTGTATTCGACCATCACGATCGGCGCGACCACCGGCCCGATCGTGTGATTGCGGCCGAGCCCCCAGTTGCCGTAGTTGTAGCCCGAGATGATCCCGCCGATCGCCGCGAGCCGCACGATGCCCCAGTGCGCGAACTCGGGCGCCCAGACGCCGCCGCCATAGTAGGACGGCCGGCGCAGCGAGTTGCGAAAGCCGCCTATCGTCAGCGCCCACTGGTTGTTCAGCCAGCATTCGACGCCGAGGCCGGGGTTGAACTGTTCGAAATCGGTGCCGGGATCGGGATCGATGTGATACGAGCCGAGCATCGCGTCGGCCCATATGCCCCCCTCACACCAGCTGCTCGCATGCGCGGCGGTGGCCGCCGCCAGGCTCGTCACGAGTGCCACGGCGATACGCCGGATATTTTTGTTCATCTGCCGAAAGTGCATGTCTTCTCCGCCACCGGTCGAGCGCCGGGGTCATCGATGTTCCGACGGTCTGTTTGCCGCCCGTCGCGCACTGTACCTCAACCCGCGCGGGCGATGTTGAGGACCTGTTTGAGGACCTGCTCGACTGCCGGGCACAGCACGCGCCCGCAGCCAAAACCGCAACGATAACGGAGAACCGATGGCAAAGCGGTGAATCCGCGGCGCGTGGCGAACGCGCCGTCGGCGATGAACGCTGGCGAGATGCTTACAGACCGAGGTCCGACAGGCCCGGATGATCGTCGGGACGGCGCCCGAGCGGCCAGCGATACAGGCGATCGGCCTCGCGAATCGGCAGATCGTTGATGCTCGCATGGCGACGCGCCATCAGGCCATGCTCGTTGAACGCCCAGTTCTCGTTGCCATACGAGCGAAACCAGTTGTTCGAATCGTCGTGCCATTCATACGCGAAGCGCACCGCAATGCGATTGTCGGTGAACGCCCACAGCTCCTTGATCAGGCGATAGTCGAGTTCGCGCTCCCACTTGCGGCGCAGAAAGCCGACGATCTCCGCGCGCCCGTGAACGAACTCGGCGCGGTTGCGCCAGATGCTATCCGTCGTATAGGCCAGCGAGACGCGTTCGGGCTCGCGGGTGTTCCAGGCATCTTCCGCGGCGCGCACTTTCTGGATCGCGGTGTCGCGCGTGAACGGCGGCAGCGGCGGGCGGGTTTCGGTCGTATCGGCCATGAGGGTTCCTCATTCAGGTAGCGGTGCGCCGGGATGGCGGTCGTTGGGTTGGGGGAGCGTGTGCTGATTTCGCGGCCGGCTTTGCTGGCGGCTTTGCTTCCGATTTCACTGCTGTGTTCGCCGCCGGCTTCGCGGCAAAACCCGCTTGCGCATCGAGCAAGGTTTTCGCGGCCGTCTGCGCATCGAGCGCGGCGTCTGCCTCGCCGCTCACGAGCGCGACCGCGATCGCGCCGTCGAGCAGAACGAGCCACTGCCTCGCGAGACGCGCAACGCGGCGCGTATCCATAGCCGATTCCGCCGAGAACGCCGCGCACTCGGTCCGCACGAAATCGAGCAGACGCTCCTTGTGTTGGCGCGCGACGATCCGGATCGGGTCGTCGGCGGAAGCGATCTCGCCGGCCGCGTTCAGAAACGCGCAGCCATGAAAATCTGCCGAAGCAAACCATTCGCGCAGCACGTCGAACATGCCGAGCAGGCGTTTGCGCGCAGTCTTGCCGCGCCGCTGCGTGCCGGCGATAAACCAGTTCATCCAGCGTTCGTCGCGCCGTTCGAGCGCAGCCGCCACGAGCGCATCTTTCGATTCGAAATGCGTGTAGAAGCTTTTGCGCGCGGTGCCGGATTGCCGCACGATCGCGTCGACGCCGGTTGCGTGGATGCCGCCGGCGTAAATCAGCGCTTCGGCCGCATCGAGCAGACGCTCGCGCGCCTGGCCGGTCGGTGTCGGGTCGCTAAGGGTTTCGCGTGTCATGGACGAAAGGTAGAACGATCATTCTACTTCGTCAAGTTTTTCCGACCCTGTGCGATCGTTATGGAGTTTCCGCGCGCAGGCTGCGCTTGCTGCTATCGTGACGAAGATCGCTCAACCGGAACGGCTTCGATGAACTCCTCTTCTGTTCGCACCGCATGGATGCGGGCGCTGCTCGGCGTCACGCTGCTCACTGCGATGGCCTGCACGCCGGTGCAGGTGCTCACGCATTCGGTCAGCCGGAACGAAGCGCGCGTGCCGGTCGGCCGCTACGACATCGACGCGGATCACACGAGCATCACGTTCGACGTCGATCACTTCAAGTACTCGCGCTTTACGATGCGCTTCGATCGCAAGCAGGGGCAACTCGACTGGAACGAGGGCGGCCTCGAACGCAGCACGGCATCGGTCACGATCGACGCCGCGAGCATCGACACGAACGTGCCGCTGCTCGACAGGATGGTGAAGAGCGACAGCATGCTCGACGTATCGCGCTATCCGGAGATTCGCTTCGCGAGCACGCGTTTCGAGCGCACAGGGGACGCGCGCGGCACGCTGAGCGGCAATCTGACGATACGCGGCGTCACGCAGCCGGTAACGCTCGACGTCACGTTCAACGGCTTCGCACCCGATCCGCTGACGAAGAAAGACACGCTCGGCTTTTCCGCCGACGGCCATTTCAGCCGCGCGAAGTTCGGTTTGGCGACGTGGTATCCGGCCGTCGGCGACGACATTCACGTGCGCATTCAGGCCGAATTCGTGAAAACGCCCGCAGGCGCGTAAGCGCCGCGGGCGTCGGTCAATCGAACTGCGCCGTGCTCGCTCAGGCGGCGGTCCAGTCGAGAATCACCTTGCCGCTCTCGCCGGAGAGCATCGTCGCGAAGGCCTGCTGATAATCGTCGACCTTGAAATGGTGCGTGAGGATCGGCGACAGATCGAGGCCGCTTTGCAGCATCGCGACCATCTTGTACCAGGTCTCGAACATCTCGCGCCCATAAATGCCCTTGATTTCGAGGCCCTTGAAGATCACCTGGGTCCAGTCGATCGCAGTTTGCGCGGGCGGAATGCCGAGCAACGCGATCTTGCCGCCGTGGTTCATCGCTTCGAGCATGCCCGTGAAGGCGCTCGGCACGCCCGACATTTCGAGGCCGACGTCGAAGCCTTCTGTCATATGCAGATCGTGCATCACGTCGCGCAGCGATTCGCGCGACACGTTCACCGCGCGCGTCGCGCCCATCTTGCGCGCGAGTTCGAGGCGATAGTCGTTGACGTCGGTAATCACGACGTTGCGCGCGCCGACGTGCCTCGCAATCGCGACCGCCATGATGCCGATCGGCCCCGCGCCGGTAATCAGCACGTCTTCGCCGACGAGATTGAACGACAGCGCCGTGTGCGTCGCATTGCCGAACGGATCGAAGATCGCGGCGAGATCGTCGGAAATTTCCGGCGGAATCTTGAATGCGTTGAAGGCCGGAATCACCAGATACTCGGCGAACGCGCCCTCGCGATTCACGCCGACGCCGACCGTATTGCGGCACAAGTGACGGCGCCCCGCGCGACAGTTGCGGCAGAAGCCGCACGTAATGTGCCCTTCTCCCGACACGCGATCGCCGATCGCAAAGCCGCGCACTTCCTGCCCCATCTCGACGATTTCGCCCACGTACTCATGGCCGACGTGCATCGGCACGGGAATCGTCTTTTGCGCCCAGTCGTCCCACTTCCAGATATGAATGTCGGTGCCGCAAATCGCGGTGCGCGTGATGCGAATCATCACGTCGTTATGGCCGACTTCCGGCTTCTTCACGTCCGTGAGCGTGAGGCCCGGTGCGCGTTCGAGTTTTGCCAATGCTTTCATTTGCGTCTCCGTTCGAATCGCGCGGCGACTAGGCCGGGATCACGCCAAGTTCGCGGCCGACGCGCGCGAACGCCTCGACGGCGCGATCGATCTGTTCGGGCGTATGCGCGGCGCTCATCTGCGTGCGAATGCGCGCGCGGCCGCGCGGCACGACCGGAAACGAAAAGCCGATCACGTAGACGCCTTCCTTCAGCAGCGCGTCGGCCATCTTCCCCGCGAGTTGCGCGTCGCCGAGCATCACCGGAATGATCGGATGTTCGCCCGGTACGAGCGTGAAGCCGAGCGCGCTCATCTTGCCGCGGAAATGCGCGCCGTTTTCGCGCACGCGTGCGCGCAATCGCGCGCCTTCGTCGCTCGCGAGCAGTTCGAGCACTTTCAGCGAAGCGGCAGCGATGCTCGGCGTTAGCGTGTTCGAGAACAGGTAGGGACGCGAGCGCTGCCGCAGCAATTCGACGATCTCCTTGCGCGCGGCGACGTAGCCGCCCGATGCGCCGCCGAGCGCCTTGCCGAGCGTACCGGTGATGATGTCGACGCGCGCCATCACTCCGCCATGCTCGGGCGTGCCGCGCCCGTGTTCGCCAATGAAGCCGACCGCGTGCGAGTCGTCGACCATCACGAGCGCGCCGTATTGGTCCGCGAGATCGCAGATGCCCGCGAGGTTCGCGATGATGCCGTCCATCGAGAACACGCCGTCGGTCGCGATCAGCTTGAAGCGTGCGCCGGCGGCGTCGGCTTCCTTCAGGCGCGCTTCGAGATCGGCGAGATCGTTGTTCCTGTAGCGAAAGCGCTTCGCCTTCGACAGCCGCACGCCGTCGATGATGCTCGCGTGATTCAGCTCGTCGCTGATGATCGCGTCGTTTTCGTCGAGCAGCGTTTCGAACAGGCCGCCGTTCGCGTCGAAACAGCTCGAATAGAGAATGCAGTCGTCGGTTTGCAGGAACGCGGCGAGCGCTTCCTCGAGTTGCTTGTGCACGGTCTGCGTGCCGCAGATGAAACGCACCGACGCCATACCGAAGCCGTCCTTGTCGAGCCCTGCTTTCGCGGCGTCGATGAGCCGCGCGTCGCCGGCGAGGCCGAGGTAATTGTTCGCGCAAAAATTCAGCACGTCCGTGCCGTCGGCAAGACGCACGTCGGCCGATTGCGGACTCGCGATCACGCGTTCGCTCTTGTAAAAGCCATCGGCGCGGATCTGCGCGAGGGTGCCGCGCAGATGGGCAAGGTACTGGTCACATTGGTCACGCATGAACGAGACTCCGGAGAGATGAAGGAGACGACCTGACTCGCTGCGCTGAGTCGCTGCACTGAGCGTCGGCGCTTGACATCAGCATAGTCCGCATCGACGGCGTGTGCAGCAGCGAGCTGGCCTGTTATAGTCGGCTGTCAGCTTTATCGGATATTTTCGTTTTTTCGAACTAAAATCCGGTATATCGAACAACTCTAAACGATAGGTCAGGAAATGGCAAGTTCGGGTATCCGCCGCACCGCGCGCAAGGCAACGGCCCAAACAGCGTCCGCCGCGGGCACGACGGCGGCGCCGGTCAATGCTGCACCGCCGCGCGTCGGCGAGCAGATTCAGCGGCTGCGCGCCGAGCGGCGCATGACGCTCGACGATTTGTCGCGCGCGGCGGGCGTGTCGAAATCGATGCTGTCGGAAATCGAGCGCGACAAGGCCAATCCGACGATCGCGGTCGCGTGGCGGCTCACCAATGCGCTCGGTGTGAGCCTCGATTCGCTGTTTGCGCCGCCGAAGGCGCCGGAAGCGATCGCGGTCTCCGGCGCGCACGACATTCCGACCTTGAGCGGCCATGATGCGAAATATCAATTGCGGGTGTGGGGGCCGATCGAGCTGGCCGGCAAGTTCGAGTGGTACGAGTTGACGCTGCAGCCAGGCGGAGCGCTCGTGTCGAACGCCCACGAACCCGGCACGCGCGAGCATCTGACCGTGCTGAACGGATCGATCGAAGTCGAGGCGGCCGGTACGACGAAGCGGCTCAAGGCAGCGGACACCGCGCGCTATGTCGCGGACGAACCGCATGCGATTCGCAATGCCGGCAAGGGTGAGGCGAAAGCGTTGCTGGTCGTGATTCACGGTTGAGCGGCGGGGCGCGCCCGGTGCGCGGCAGATCGGGCGACCGGTGACAAGCGGATGACGGGCCGTTGGTAAAATAGGCCATTCGGCCGAGGTTGCGCTCAATACTGTATGTTTGTACAGTATTATCTGTCGACTGGAGCCGATAATGAACAACCTGAAAGCGAACCCTACCGATCAAGCTCTGGCCGCGCTGCGTTATCAGACCGCCGCGCGCGATCTCGAACATATCGTGCGCAATATCGCGGCCCGCTACATCGTCAAACAGGTGCCGCTCACGTGGCGTCTGCTGCATGCCATCGAAGCCGAGGCGTTGGCCGATCTCGGCTTCGCAAGCCGGCACGATGCCGTGATGCTGGGCCTGTTCGAGCGGCCATCCGATCTGCCCTATCCCGAAACCGATGACACCGTGGATTTCGGCTCGTCCAATGCGCTGCCCGCAGTGTTTGCGTTTGCCGTTAACGCCTACGAAGACGCGGCGCGGGAAGCAGCACGTCTCGCCGCCACGCAACCGGTGCCGCGCGATATGACACTGAAACGCGCGCATGCCTAGGGCGGGTGATACGGCAGCAAGTTGATTTTCTTCGGCTTTTCGCTCCGGTTTTTGTTTTGCGTTCCGATCCGGTGTCCATTGCCGCCTACAATAGGCACAGCAAAAGGCGCAACTAACGGAAAAAATACCGATGTCACCTCCTCATCTGTCCGACCCTGTCCCACGTCCCGCGCCTTCGACCGATCTCTTCGATCAGCAGCGCGAAGACTGGCGTCGCGATCCTCAGATCGCTTTCGACGCATGGCTAGCGAAGCAGCATTTCAGACGTTCTTCCGCGTTGGTCTATCAGGCGCAGTGGGGACAGTTTCTCGACTGGCTCGGTACGCAGCAAAAAAGCCTGGCCACGGTCGACTCGCACGCGATCGCCGAATTTGTCGCTGGACTCGAAATACGGAAAACGCAACGAGTCCGCTATTTAAGGCTGATCGAGCGCGTACTCGATCACGTTCGCGAGATCGAATCCGCCTCGACCAACCCGGCTCGCTTTATTGCTCAGGACGGCGAAGCTGCGTGGCGCAATGCACGCGATAACGACCCGACCGGCTTTCTCACACATGCCGAGCGAACCGCCTTGATCGCGCAACTGTTTGCACCATTGCCGGATTTATCGGCGGCGCAACGCTGGAGAGAACGGCGTGATCGTGCCTTGATTGCCGTGTTTCTCGGCGGAGGACTGAAGACCGGCGAGGCAGCGTCCCTAACGGTTAGTTGCGTCAATGCGGGTTCGCCGTGGGTCACGATCGAGTCGGCCAATCCAATGCTGACGCGACGTACACGGCTTGCGCCATTCGCAACGGCCATTCTCGACGCGTGGCTCGCCGAACGACGTCTGACGGAACTGGCCGGCAATCTCGTGTTTCCCGCAGCGCCGTCCGGGCGGCCGATGCACAAAGCCACGATGCTGCGCGCCGTCGATGCGCTGGTCGATGCTGCGGGAATCGCCGGATCGAGAACGTCGCGCGCGAGTCCACAGACTTTGCGCAACACATTTGCGGCGGACCTGTTCGAAAGCGGGGTCGAGGCCGAACAGGTCGGTCAGTGGCTCGGCTTCGTGCAGGCAGTGTCCGCCAACCGGCTGTATCGCGCGTGGCAAACGTGGATGGATCAGCAGGATTCGCCGGCCGCCAATGTGCCGGATCCAGCAGCGGCGCCTTTGTCGACACCTCGGCGTGACGGGCGTTTGACGAATACAACGGGAGAAAACCCGCCCTGAAAGTCCTCACCTCTTGACTCCCGGATTTCCTCACCTTTAGCGCTTTATCCGCTATCGCACGATATCGACAGCTCGCGTGGACTGTGCGGCCGCAGCGTCTGACAGAAACTGGCTAACCGCCGCCAGCCTTGATTCGCCGAGGCCCGAGGAATGCTCACACTCTGGGCAAAGCAGCTCGAAACGGTGATCGACCTGCGACAACTCCGGCTCACCTTCCTCGCATTTCGGGCAGCGCGCAGGCAACGTCACGTGACCGTCCGCCGCAGTGCCGATCATGCTCAACTCTTCGTTCGTGAGCCGGCCGGCGTTGACCAGCGAGCAAAGCAGGGCGGCGATCGCCGGGTCGATACCTTGCTGGCCGCGCAGCATCGCGACTTCCCTGGTCAACGTGTCCACCTCATCCGACTGTTCGCGCAATTGCGCGTCGAGCCGGTCCCCACGAGCCCTGGCCGCGGCAATCTGCTGAATGAACTCGAATTCCTTGCGGCTCGCGTCGCGCACACCGGATTGATAGGTCGCGGCCATGCTGCGCAGCGAATCGAGCTCGACCAGCATCGGCTTGACGCGTCGCTCGGCCTCGGCAACCGCGTCCTTGATCTGCTGCGCATAGTGTTCGGTGCTTTGCCGCAATTCGACGTGTAGTGCGTCGATCCGGTCGCGCAGCGTTGCGTTCGTCGCTTGCTCGGTTTCGAGACGCTGGCGGAGCGTCTCGTTTTCCTGGTCGAGTCGTCGCGTGGTCGCTTGCAATCCCTCGAGATGGATATTGCCGTGCGTGGTCGCGCTCGATAGCTCGGTTTCTAGCACCCGGACACGTTCCCAAGCGGCTTCGGCTCGCATTTCGCTGCGTTTGACGGCCTCATCGGCTGCGTCACGGCGAATTTCCGCGTCGCGGGTACGCAGATCGGCAGCGCCGATTTGCACATGGATTTCTTCGCGTTCGCTATCGAGTGCCGCTTTTGCCTCGGCCACGGCTTCTTCAAACAGCACGCCGAGCAGTTCGCCGGCACGTTCTTCGAGCGCTTTCGGGATCGCACCGGCGCCGACCTTGACGCGCGAGACATTGCGGATGCGTTCCCAGAAGTGATCGATGTCTTTTGGAATGTCGCTAGCGCTGCCGGTTTGTGTCAGATCGCGAACCGCAGCCATCGACGGGCGAATGCCCAGATCGAAAAAGAGCCGCTTGCAGGCGTGCAGTGAAAGATCCTGCCGGCGCATGCCTTGGGCACGCATGGCTTCAAGCTCGTCTCGAATGGTTTGCCGTTCCTGATCCAGATTCATATCAACCTCGATGTTGCTCGAATTGGATGAATCATAACAATTTACGTAGCGTTTGCTACCAATTTATCCGTGACGAGGGGATTGAGGTAAACAGATGTGCTTTTGAGGGAGCAAAGCACTGCTGAACCTGCGTGACAGTTTTATTTCCGTGAAACAAAACGAAGAATAGCTAATAAGCTCTTGTAAAGAAAGAGCTTTTATTGATTTTTCAATGATCGCGCACTGTTTCACGAGCGTTGGCGGATTGAGAGGGTTGAGGACGTGGTGTTTCGGAAGCTCGCGGGGTGGAAAAGCTTGAGAGTAATAAAAGTAAACACCCTTGAACCCTTGTTAAAAACGTTAACGCCTCGGCAAACCCTTATCTGGCGGGGGTTTCAAGCCGACAAGGTGAAGCTTTGCGGGAGACGTGGTGAGATTCTGCGGGAACCTCGAGTGATGGGGTTCGGGGAGCCTGGTGAGAAGGTCCGGGACAGAACGTGAGCGAGTTCAGGAAACGCCGTATACGGGCGGTTTGGCGAAAGGTGAGGTTTTGCGGGAGCCTGGCGCCGTGAATCGCCCGGCCACACGCGAAAAGCTCTTCCTGGGCCGGCAGGCCCAACGGTGAGCGCTTTCGGGAGTCTTGCGAGCACTGATTTTCTGGGTTGTTTTTGGGCTGTTAACCCCATTGGTGAGATGAGTCGGGAGAAAATGCAGATTGAAGGTGAGGTTTTACGGGACCAGCAGGTCGTTTTTGCCTCAATTTTGAGCATTCGGAGCCCTAAGGTGAGCTTTTACAGGACAGGAGCGGATTTTGTAATCCAGATTTGTCCGCGGCGTTGACTGGCTGGTGGCCACGAGGATCGGAAAGGTGAGCGGATTCGGGACGTGAGCGTTTGGCTCGATCTGCGAGGCTGCTCAGGCGGACAATTTCGCTAAAGGTGAGGCTTTTCGGGACGTGCTACGAGGGTTTTCGGACGTTAAGGTGAGGAAATACGGGAGAAAAATCGGGTTCATCGGCTGGAGATGCCCGTCTGATGGCCGTTACGATCCACCGGCTCCATGGGAGACTGGATTTCACGGGTGAGGTTTTTCAGGAGGATTGGAGCCGGTAAGCGGGGAGACCTTCGAGGTCCCAAAGTGATTTGAGGTGAGAATTTTCGGGAGATCGAGGCGATTGGTAACGTTTGTGGATTACTCTAACCTACTGAAATCATTGATAATTATTTGGACCGTCGGCAAAGGTGAGGTTTTTCGGGACTTTCCGTGGCAACCTCGCGTCGCCCTCGGGAATACCTAAAGGTGAGACTTTTCGGGAGAGTTTTTCGGCGCAGGTCGGTGCTGGCGCGGCTTGAGCGTGCATCACCTCACGTGATTCAGTGGCGTCGAGGTGAGCTTTTTCGGGGATATCGCGGAAGAGAGGCTGAGTTAACGGCAGGAAACCCACGGTTGACGATGGACTTTGGCCATTGTTTTGAGCCGTTTGGGTGAAAGGAGAAGTTGCGAGCGCAACGCCGAACAAACGGGAAGCGACTGCTTGAGCAGAGCATTGGAGAGGGGGCTGAGCGCATTTCTTTGCATCGGTGCCATTGAAGCGTCGGGTCTGCGCCGCTGGACGCGATCCTGCCGGTGACAAAGCTGCGGAGGGGCGACTTCGCCACCCGGTCGTTACGCCACCGAGTCCCTCTTGTTTACGCGCAGCCTTAAAAAAATCCGCAATTTTTTGAGGTGAGGAAGTTCGGGATCAAAAACTCCCCGTTCCCGTGGACTGCGAATCTGTCCGGATCGGCAAACGCCGCGACCTGCAAGGACACCCCGAACCTGGCGGCAGACGGCTGAGGTGAGGGTTTTCGGGAGTGGTTCGAGGTGAGCCGCGCTTCGTAAACTCACTTCACCGGCAATGGTGAGAGGGACGCTATAGACGCGTATCACCCCAGCCGGTATGCTCACGCGAAATTCCCCCTTCTCACCCCGACGCATGGCCACGAAGCGCGCGAAAAAGACCGATGTAGTCAGCCCGAGTTCGGCTGAGTTGCGCAAAGCCGTCGAGGCGATCGCGATCCAGCCCAAGAGCGGCAAGATCACGCTGCTGACCCGCAAGCTCTTCAACGTGCTGCTCGCGGTGGCCCAGCAGGCCGACGAGTCGGGCGACACGTACCGCGCGCTGCTGTCGGACATCGTCGCGAATTCGGCATTCGATTCGAACGATACGGCGCTCGTCAAGGAACACTTGCGCCGTATGGTGTCGGTGCAGGTCGAATGGAGCACCGGCACGTCCAGTCAGAAGCCCGGCCGTAAATGGGGTATTTCGACGCTGATCGCGGACGCGGAAATTCTCGAAGATCCGACCACCCGACGTGTCTGGGTCGAGTTTTCGTTCGCGCCGAAGATCAAGAAGAAGCTGCTCGATCCGGTTCAGTACGCGCGTCTGAGCCTGCAATTCCAGAGCCAGTTGCGCAGTAGCGCCGGCCTCGCGCTGTACGAGATCTGCGTGCGCTATCTGACCAACCCGAGTCATCTGACGATGCGCGAGACGTGGGAATGGTGGCGTCCGATTCTGTCGGGCACACCGGACACGGAAGCCGGCGACGAAGCGAAGCGCGAGTACAAGTATTTCAAGCGCGATTATCTGCGTCCGGCCATCGCCGAGGTCAATGCGGTCACGAACATCTTCGTCGAGCTGATCGAGCATCGCGAGGGACGGCGCGTCGCCGAAATCCAGTTTCGCGTGACCGAGCGCAAGCAGCCGATGCTCGCGCTCGACGAACATCCGAACGTGTTTGATAGCACGCTCGTCGATCGCATGGTGAAGATCGGCATTCCACTCAAGGAAGCGCAGACGCTCTATGCGGACAGCGAGGAAAATCGTATCCGCGCGGCTTTGCAGATGACCGAGCAGCGCATGCGCAGTACTTCGCTGCCGCCGGTGCGCAGCGCGCCCGCGCTGTTCAAGGATGCGTTGAAAAAAGGCTATGCACCGCCTGTCGAGGCGCTGCCGACCGCTGTCGGCGTGGGTAAAGCCGTCGCGACGCCGGCCGACGACCTCAAGGCGCGTCTGCTGGGCGAATATTCGGCGTATCGCCGCAAGCAGGCCTACGAGCTATACAACGAACAGGGTGACGCGGAACGGGATATGGCGCGGCAGTCGTTCGAGGAGGAGGAACTGCCGGGGCTCGGTTCGCACCTGCGCGACGATTGGCGCCGCCGTGGGCTGGATTCGAAGATCGTCGAAACGGCGTTCTTCGACTGGCTTTCGCGCAAAACCTGGGGCGAGCCGACCGATGGCGATCTGCTTGCCTTTACGCTGAGCCAGTCGCGCGCGGCCTGAGCGGGGTCTGCCGCGCGATAACCGGCCGTCGCGAATGGCGGGTGGCGCTGCGCATTTGCGTGGCCACCTCGTCCGCTTACTTCAGCATCTTTTCAATCTGCCGCAGAATGTCGTCGCGTTTCTCGCGCGTGAGGCCTTTCAGGCGCAGCTCGAGCCGGTCGTCCCCGTAGGACTTGAGATCGCCGACCGATACCCCTTCCAGTTTGATTTCCAGACGTTGCGCGTAGCGCTGCCGACCGGCGGGCTTGGCGCTTTCCTGCGCGGTCGCCCTGCCCTGGACGATGTCGGCGACCTGGCGCGTGCTCAGGTCGTCGGCAAGGATTCGGTTGATCAAGCGCAGTGTGGCTTCCGCGCCGCGCGCCGTGTGATAGCGGCCCACCTGGTAAGCCATGTTCGAGCCGAAGCGGTCGGGGCGCGCGACCATCTCGTGCATCACGGCTTCCGGCAACTTGGCGACGGACAGCGCGACCGCGACCGTCGATTCATCGAGCCCAAGGTGTTCGGCAAGCTCCTTCTGGCTCTGGAAATGCCGTTCATCGAGAAATCGCTTCCAGACGACCGCATTGTCGAACACGGTCTGCGAGTCGCGCTGGACATTGAGGTCGTAGCCGAGCTTGTAGCTCTGCAGGCCGATCGGCAGATCGATGACGATCGCCTTCACCGATTCCTTGTTCGCTTCCTTCAAGGCGCGTACGCGCCGGCCGCCGTCGCTGACGAAGTAGGTGCCGGGATTGTCGTAGTCGGGAATGACGTGAATGGCTTGCTGCTGCCCTTGCTTAGCCAGATTGACGGCGAGCTCGGCGATCGACGACTTCAGATAGAAGTGCCTTGGATTGAACGGGCTCGGCTTGATCGTCTTGAGCGCAAGCTCGATGACCTGGCCCGGACGATAGCCGTGCTCGAGCCGCCATGCACGATACGCCGCCGATTCGTTGGCGGTGTCGACGGCATCGATTTCCTGCATGCCTGGCGGTACGACGGCAGGTATCGCGCGTCCGGCTGCTGCGGGATTTTGCGGCGCGTTTTTGACCAGACCGTCGATCGCGTTCAGACGGTCGAGCGCGGTGCGCTTTTCGCTGCTGGTCGTGTCAGGACGTGCTTGAAAGCCTTTGGCGAATTGGGACGGTTTCATTCAGGCTCCTTTATGCGCATAAATTCAGGGGAGCAGGGCGGCGATCTCATTCGCGCACGCCCTGACTTCGATAGCGGCGAGTTTGGCGCCGCGGTCGGTCATCTGCAGCACCGTCTGCCCTAGCGCCATGGCCTGTTTGTAGGCTTCGCGCGTTGGAATCTGGGTCTTCAACAAAGGGAAGCCGAGTTCTTCGAGCGCGCGTTTCAGTTCGCGCGTCAGCATCCGCTTCTCTTCCGTCTTGTTGAGCAGGAAGACGGCGCGCAGGTCTTCGTTCATGACTTGGGCTTGCTGAACCAGCTTGACGAGGCCGATGCTCGACCAGTAATCGGCGGGCGATGACGACGTCGGGATGACTGCCACGCTCGCCGCAAGCAGTACGACGCCGGAGACTTTTTCGGTGATGGAAGGCGGGCAGTCGACGACGATGATGTCGTAGTCAGCCACGAATTTCTTGATCTCGCGGTGGATCTGACTGCCCGCCTCAGAGAGATTGACGACAGGGAATGGGATGCCGACGTCGCCGTCAGAGGAAGCGCTGGCCCAGTGGATCAGCGTGTTTTGGCCATCTGCGTCGACGACGAGAACGCGTTTACCTTTCTCGTGAAACGCAGCGCCGAGATGCATCGCGATTGTGCTTTTCCCGACGCCACCCTTCTGCTGTGTTACCGCGATGATTTCTGCAGCCAAATTTCACCTCCTCTTTTTAGACGCAGTTGGATTTTACCTGGTTGATTTCCTATTTCAAATGACTTGAGTAAATAGAAATGAAAATTAGCCGTTCGGCAGACGTTTATGCGCATAAAGATGACAGGAGCGCTCGCGAGAGGTGATGCGATGACCGGCTCGCGGTGATGGAGAGAAGGCGCGAGAGGTTTTCTCGTCGTGGGCGCAATCGGGGAATGAAGTATTGAGAGAGGGGCGAGCTGCTTTGAGTGTGTGGTCTTGGGACAAAGAGGTTTGGCTTTGCGTCGGCAGCTACTGAGACATGTGCCGTTGATTTCCGCCTGCGGCGTGCGACGCGCCTGCGGGACTTTATGCGCATAAAGTCCGGGTCATCCCGGCAAGGATTGATGTCTATCGAAGAGGGCAACGCTACGAGGCGCCGATGGCGCATCAGGCGGCGGAGCAAACGGCTTTGGGGTTTGGCGGAAGGTTGCCTACGCCGATCTTCGCGAGAGCCCTTTACCTGAATCACTAGCCCCGCGTGAATTTCTCCAGGGAAACCAGAATTCAATTCTCGACCTCGCCGCTAGCCGAAGCGAGGGCCGGTTTATGCGCATAAACTCGGGAGCTGATAAACCACGTGCCCCGCAGCCGTCATCCAACCACGGCTCAACAGGCGACCCCGCCAAGCTCAACACCCAACCGCCCCCCACCCGCTAAAATCCCTTTTACTACCTCGTCGCCAGACCCTGGAACGCAAACCCAAACCGAACCGCTCAATCTCAATGATCACCATCTACCACAACCCCCGTTGCTCCAAATCGCGCGCCGCCTGTGAACTGATCACGAGTACCTACAACAGCGCGAACGAAGCAACCGAGATCGTCGAATACTTGAAACAACCGCTTACCGTCGCCGAACTCAAACAGATCAATGCACAACTCGGCTGTCCGGTCCGCGAAATGATTCGTGACACCGAAGCCGAATACAAAGAACTCAATCTCGCCGATCCGTCGCTGAGCGACGCGCAGTTGTATGACGCATTGGCGCAGCATCCGATCCTGCTGCAACGTCCGATCGTCGTGCGAAACGGGCGTGCCGTGATCGGCCGCCCGCCTGAAAACGTCGCCGCACTCTTCGCCTGAGCAAATGGGCGAGTACTGACGTCAAGGATGCGCGTGGCGCAAGCTCACGCGCCGACGCTAGGCGTTGCTTGCCAGCGCTGCGTCTCTGGTGACGATCTTCATCGGGATCAGGCGCAGTTCGCTGAACGTATCTGCAATACGTTGTTGTTCCGCAAGCACGTTGGGATCGACAGGTTTGTAGATATGCGCGTAGTGGCGCAGGCCTGATTCGATCACGCTCGCGTCGAGCCCCTGAATCGGCGCGAGTTGCGCCGCGGCCTCGCTATAGTGCCCTCGCACCCACTCCCCTTCCTTGCCGACTTCGTCCATCGCGATGGCGAGCACGTCGCCGTTCTGTTGCGCAAACGGCCGAGCGCTCAAGAAAAACTGATGGTGGCTCACGATGCCTTCGGCATCCGCGAGCAGGCGCGCATTCGACTGTCGCTTCGCGGCTTCGAGGAACGGGTCCCAGATCGCCCATGCATCCACCGCGCCACGTTCGAAGGCCGCGCGCGCATCAGCGGGTGGCAGATAGACGGGCTGAATCTCGTTGAATTTCACGCCGTTCTTCTGCAATGCGGCCACCAGGAACCAGTGCACATCGGAGCCTTTGTTCAGCGCGATTTTCTTTCCCTTCAGGTCGGCCAATGTTTTGATCGGCGCATCGGGATGCACGAGGATGCCTTCGGCGTGCGGCGTCGGAATTTCATACGCGGTGTAGACGAAGTTCGCGCCCGCTGCCTGCGCGAAGATGGGCGGCGCCTCGCCCACGTAGCCGAAGTCGATTGCGCCGACATTGAGTCCTTCGAGCAACTGCGGGCCGGCCGGAAACTCGGTCCATTTGACGCCGATGCCGAGCGGCGCAAGCCGTTTTTCGAGCGTACCGTGCGCCTTGAGCAGCACGAGGGTGCTCGCTGCTTTCTGATAGCCGATGCGAAATTCCTTTACGTGCGCATCGGCGGCAAACACGGACGTGGAGACGATAGGCAACGCGGCGGCGGCCAGTGAAGCCCCTACGCTGGTCAGAAACGCGCGGCGCGTGAGCGGCGAATGACGGGACATGAACATGCTCGTAAAAAAGACGGACGCAAAATGGCCCGATTGGCTCCGACGATAATTCGTCTGTCCGCCTGGACGAACCGATAAATTCGCATAAGCAAATCACGCGGTCGCAGCGAAGCATTGCCATGTGTACCCGTCACATCGCACGACGCAAGCCCAAGCCCACCACACTGCAGCCTGTCGTTCCCCGCCGCTACAATCGGCCAGTCGCCCAAACGTCTGAAAGCGTGAACCCCCAACGCCGCCGGGCAATCACGCAAAACCACGTCCGCATCAACCAATCGAAAAAGGACCTCCGTGCATCCGATAACAACACTCACCCCGTGGGCTGCCCACGATACGCAGCTCATCCTGTCGTGCGTGCTCGGGCTCGCATTGATCATCGTCTTCATCAGCGTGCTCAAGCTCGCGCCGTTCCTGTCGATCCTCGTCGGCACGTTCGCGGCGGGCTTTGCGGCCGGTCTGCCGCTCGAAGCGGTGGCGAGCGCCTTCAGCAAAGGCGCGGGTGCGTTGCTCGGCGATGTCGGCATCATCATCGCGCTCGGGGCGATGCTCGGCGCGCTGATGGCCGAATCGGGCGCGGCCGACCGACTCGTGTCGACCATCCTCAAACATTCGACGCCACGCACGCTTCCGTGGATGATGGCCGTCGTCGCATTGCTGATCGGCTTGCCGCTCTTCTTCGAAGTCGGCCTCGTGATGATGGTGCCGATCATCTTCGTGATGGCGCGCCGCTCGCAGCAGCCGATCCTGCGCATCGCGATTCCCGCGCTCGCCGGCATGACGACGCTGCACGCGTTGCTGCCGCCGCATCCGGGTCCGCTGATCGCGGTGAGCGCGCTGCACGCCGACCTCGGCCTCACGCTCGGGCTTGGTTTGATCGTCGCGATTCCGGCCGTGATTCTCGCGGGGCCGCTCTATGGCGTCTGGTTATCCAAGCGGATACAGGTCGGCGAGCCTGAAGAAATGGGCAAGCTCTTCACGGCGCAAGAAAACGGCACCGAGCCGCCGAGCTTCGCGATTTCGCTGATTACGATCCTGCTGCCCGTCGTGTTGATGCTCGGGCGCACGGTCGCGAAGCTGCTGCTGCAGCCCGAAACATTCCTCTTCGATGCGCTGAATTTTCTCGGCGAACCGTTGGTCGCGCTTGGCCTCACCGTATTGTTCGCGGTGGTCGCGCTCGGCTGGTCGCGTGGCATGGCGCGCGAGCGCGTCGGCGGCATTCTGCGCAAAAGCCTGCCGCCGATCGCCGCGCTGCTGCTGACCATCGGCGCGGGCGGCGGCTTGAAGCAGGCGCTCGTCGTCGCGGGTATCAGCACGACGATCGGCAAGATCGCGCTCGGCTCGCATATGCCGCTGCTTCTGCTCGCCTGGCTCATCGCGGTCGCGCTGCGTCAGGCCACCGGTTCGGCAACGGTCGCCACGACGACCACGGCCGGCATCGTCGCGCCGGTCGTGGCCGGCCTCAGCGCGACACACAATTCGCTGATGGCGCTCGCGATCGGTGCGGGCTCGGTATTTTTCTGCCACGTCAACGACGCGGGTTTCTGGATGGTCCGCGAATACTTCGGATTGCAATTGAAACAGACGGTGCTGGTCTGGTCGGTGTTGCAGACGATCGTATCGGTCGTCGGACTCGCGTTGACGCTCGTGTTGTGGAACGTGCTGACGTAACGATGCCACGCAACGGGAGCGAGGCGTATCGTCATTGCCGGCGATCGACGTATGCACGCACGGTAGGCCGGCGCTCCCGCACCGCTCCTTCCGCCGCGAGCGGCCGGCCGCTTACACTGACCGGAGAGCGAGACGCCCCCGCGCCTCGCGTTCCTGAAGCGGAGCCGCCGATAGGCTCGAGCTGAGACCGTCCTGCGAAGGTTGCGGCAAGTCGCTGCCGCCGAACGCGCCCGCTGCGATGATCTGCACGTACGAATGCACGTTCTGCGAGGTCTGTGCGCTGACGCGACTGCGCAACGTCTGCCGCGAATTGCGGCGGCAATTTCGCGCCTCGGCCGATTCGCACCCGTGCGCAGCTCGCGAAACATCTGGCACGGACCGAAGCCAATCCCGTCCTTATCGATGAAGCGTCGCATGCGCGTTTTTTCGAACGCTATCGCGACACGCCACCGGCCGAGCGTTGATCGCTGGCGCCGCCAACACCGAAGCAAGCGAACAGCGGACAGCGAATGGCACATCGAGGCACAGGCGCCGTGCCAGGCGTCCAAGCCTTGCTACGCCCTCAGCGCTCCGTCCAGAGCCTCTGCATCCCATCGCTTGAATTTCACCGCTCGTCATTCCCCGCCGCATCCGCCGACTCGATTCCGCTGACCGTGTGCGCGGCCGCTCGCAACAACCGTATCTGCTTGCGATAGTTACGGCAGCCGCTGCACGTCGGCAGATGCAGGCGGATCGCGAGCCACTCGCCGCTTGTCAGCGACCGGTCGAGCGCGTCGGATAGCAGCCGCGTGATGTTCTTACACTTCCCCATTGGCATCCTCGCTCGATAAGCCCTTTTCGCTCAGACACGTGCGCAGCCGTAAGCGCGCCCGATAGATCAGCACGCTGCAATGATTCGCGTTGATCTGCAATTCGGTGCAGATGGCCGCGATATCGAGGTCGAGAAACTCGCGCATCATGAATACGCGCCCAATGTGCTCAGGCAGATGATCGAGGCACATCTCGAAGAGGGTCCAGAACTGCTGCTGGCGCAACGCGGTTTCGGGCGTCGGCCACGGGCGCGGTTTCGTCTCGCTCGACCAGTGGCCGTTGTCCTTGAACAGCTCGCGATCGAGCAGCGCCTCGCCGTCGAGTTCGGTTTCGAGCGCCGACAGATTGATCGTGCGCCGCCGCGCGCGCAGCGTGTCGACGAGCTTGTGGCGCAGGATGCCGAACACCCACGTCTTGTGTTCCGATTGCGCGGCGAAGCGCTCGGCCTGGGTCCATGCGGCGGTCAGGGCTTCCTGCACGGCATCTTCGGCGGCCGCGGCGTCGCGCAATTGCAGGCGCGCGAAGCGCACGAGATCGCGCCGCAGTTGCGCGAGATAGACGGGATCGTCGAGCGCCGCGCCACGTGGCTGCGTCATGTCGCGCTCCTTCGATGCACGGACTGCCGCGCCTGTTCTTCTGAGACTTCGCGATTCATGAGCGGATGATCGTCCTTGCGCTGTCTGCGGATGCGTGCGCCATTCTCCCTCACGCTCCTGCGCAAGCGAATCGGTATTGAACATAGATCTCCGGTCTGCGATCGCCAGATAGCTTGGTCGCGCGACGCGGCAGCTTATGACAACGGCAAGAGATTATTTCGAAAAATGAAATTAAAGTCGTGGGGCGAAACGGTGGTCAATCGGCAGCACGGCAAACAGGCATGCGCCGTTCTGCCACCGAATTGACACAGAGGGGCAATGCCGATTATTTCATTTTATAAGAAAATATCTTCCCATCTTCGCTGTTTGTGGGCAGTGAGCGGCTCGCTATGCTTCACGCCAACGATCACCCGAGATCGCAAACCACACGCTGACGAGGACCTTTGCCATGAAACGCATTCTTTCCGCCCTGATCGCTTCCGCCGCCCTGTTTGCCGCTGCTTCCGGCGTGGCTTACGCTGCCGCTCCGGCCGCGTGCAACGGCCCCCCGTCGTACTGCAACGTGTTCTTCGGCAACTGATCGAAGCACGCGCAGGGCCGGACAGGACATCGACCCGGTTCGGTCCTCGATAAATGTATTGCATCGCTTTGCCTCAAATCGTCCCGGCCCGGGGGCGGGCTTGATTGACAAGGCAAAAGTCTCAGTTATCCACAAGGTTATTCAGTGAATTTGTGGATAACTTTCAGGGATAAATCGTTATCCACCGGCACGATCTCCGTAGCCGCCTTCCGGCCTGTCCCGCTCCGCCAATTTGTCGCCCCGCGTCGCCACTCGCGCGGCTTTTGCCTATGATGAACACCTCGTACTCTTTGCGCGTCGAGCGCCTTACCCGAGGAAGCGAACCATGGCTTATCACATTGCAGTTGTCGTTGGCAGTCTGCGGCGGGATTCGTTCAATCGCCAGTTGGCCCAAGCGGTCATTTCCCTTGCTCCATCCGATTTCACCTTCGAGTTCATCGATATCGGCTCCTTGCCCCTCTACTGCCAGGACTACGATGCCGACTATCCCGAAGCCGGTAAAAAGCTCAAGGAACGGGTCGAGGCCACGAACGGCCTGCTGTTCGTGACGCCCGAATACAACCGCTCGATGCCGGGCGTGCTGAAGAACGCGCTCGACTGGGGTTCGCGCCCGTGGGGCACGAACTCGTGGGGCAACAAGCCCGGCGCGATTATCGGCACGTCGCTTGGCGCAACCGGCACGGCGCTCGCGCAGCAGCATCTGCGCAACGTGCTCGCCTACCTCGACGTCGCCACGCTTGCCCAGCCCGAAGTCTTCATCAAGCACGATCTGTCGGTCATCAACGAAAAAGGAGAGATCGTGAACGACGGCACGCGCAAGTTCCTGCAAACCTTCGTCGACCGCTACGTCGCCTGGGTCAAGCGGCACGCGGCGTAACGGGCCGTTTCGCTAACGCAACAACCGGCGGCGCGTCGCATGCCCGAAGGCCGCGCCCGCGTGTGAGAGGCCCACGCGGGCGGCGGCCACAGCCTGATCCGCCGCTCGCCTGTCTAGGCGTGGTGATGTCCCGTCACCCGCTCCCACCCATGACGCACCGCGAGCTTGAAGCGCTCCCACGTGCTCTCCGGCGACGTGGTTTCCCAGTAGCGCCGCGCTTCGGGCTCGATCTCTTCCCACGGACGATCGCGGAATCGCGCATCGTTGCCGATCTCCGCGCCATAGCGATAAGCCGGCACATAGTCCTCGTAACGCGGGTTGTCGGACGCGTACTGTTCGTCGTAATGGGCGCGGAAATCTTCTTCGTACTCCAGATACTCGTTAGGCATCCGGGCACCGGGCTCCGCAGTCGGCTGCCCGCGTTCGGGGATGACTTCCGGCGGCTGCATGACCGCGCTCGAGCCCGGCACCGAGCCGGCGGCAATCGCGCTGCGGTCCACGTCGCTGGCTCGCGCGTTCAGCGGATCGGACTTCGGATGCTCGTCGAGCGGCGACGGCGCGAACGGTTCGGCTCGGAGGCTGTCCGGCGGCGTGGTGTGGCGCGGATCGCGTGGCGTGGCACCCATCGGCACAGTCGCGCTCGTCGTTCCGGCTACACCGGTGTTGTCACTTGCCGCGGTGGCGGGCGCCGCGCCAGCCGCACCCGGCGCCCCCGCCGCCCGCAGTGACGTAGCCGCCCCGGCCGCCGCCGTCGTTGCGCTGGACGTGTGCGGCGTGCCCGGCATCACCGCGCCGATGCCCAGTTCGTCGAGCACCGAATATTCGCGCCGTGCCGCGGCCTGCGCACCTGCTGTCTGCGCGTCCCAATCGGGCAGGCGGTCGTCGACCTCGGTCGCACCGAGCCGCACGAGCGTATTGCGCGCAAGCTCCGCATGCGATTCGCTCGCGGCATTGACGCACACGAGCACTGCGCCGCGCCGCAGCGCTTCCGCGTAGCGCGTGGTGTCCAGCGCGCGCGAACCGGTCGCGAACAGGCTCGACAGAAAGCGCTCGATATTCGCAAACATCCCCGCATTGGTGACATCGTCGCTCGCCGGGCAGGCGGACGGCTCGGGGTTCGTCCGCAGATCGATCGCCTCGCGTGCAAAACCGGTCTGCACGAGCGTGTCGCGGGCGCTTTCGGCTTGCACGCGGGTGTCGAATAAACCCATCACGGTGTGTTGCATGGCTATCTCCCGACATGTTCAGGCGGAACGGGCAGCGCCGCACGCGCTATCCGCCTTGCCCCGTGGACGCCGCAACGATCGTGCCGGAGCGTGGCCGCGCGCTCGCGTATCCGCTGTGATCTGCCGTGAGGCCACGCCGCGTGGGGCGTCCATGCAAAAAAGCGCGGCGTGTCGCCGCCGCGCTTTTACAAGTCCTGGTAAATGACGCCTGAGTGACGCCTGAGTGACGTGCGGGTGATGCCTGCATGACCCCCGGATTCAGGCGCACGGAGCACACGGCCGAGAAGCTACGAGGCCATGAGGTCAGGAGGCCCCGCCCCTCAGGAATCGGCCGGATGCGTCACCGGATCGTTATCCGTCTGCGCGAGATTGCGCTGGATCGTTTCGAGCAGCTTCTCGAGCAGACCGATGTCGAACGGCTTGGACAGCACGCGCACGTTCACATGCCGCGCGCGGTCGAGTTCTTCCGCGTAGCCGGTGACGAGAATGACCGGCAGTTGCGTATCGAAGGCGAGCACCGCTTCTGCCAGATCGATGCCGTTCAGCTTGCCGGGCATGTGAATGTCCGACAGCACGAGATCGAACGGCAGCGGCTCGCCGGTGTCCGCGCGCTTCGCGCGGGCGTCGTCGAGCAGGCGCAGCGCGAGGTCGGCGTTGAATACGCCGGTGACCTTGTGGCCCATCATCTGCAGTAGCGCTTCGGTGCCGGCGGCCACTTCCTGGTTGTCCTCGACGAGCAGCACGCGCAGCCCCTGCGGCGCTTCGATCTCCTGCGGACCCGCTTCGTCCGGGCTGACGCTTTGCGGCTCGGCCGACGCGCGCGGCAGATACAGGCGCACCGAGGTGCCCGCGCCGATCGCGCTGTCGATCGCGGCAAGCCCGCCCGAACTCTCGCAGAACGCAAACACCTGCGGCAGCCCGAGGCCCGTGCCCATGCCCTTCGGTTTGGTCGTGAAGAGCGGCTCGAAGGCGCGCGCGAGCACCTCGGGCGCCATGCCGGTGCCGGTGTCCTCGAGCGAGATCTGCACGAATTCGCCGGTGAGCGGGAAGCCGTCCTCGTGACGGAACACCACGTTGCTCGCGCGCACCGCGAAGCGCCCGCCGTTGGCCATTGCGTCGCGCGCGTTCACGGCGACGTTGATGAGCGCGAGCTCGAGTTCCGCGACGTCGACGCGCACCGGCCACGTATCGGCGCCGCTGTCGATCACGAGCGACACCTTCGCGCCGAGCGACGCGCGCAGCAGTTCGCGGCAGGTCGGCAGCCAGCGTTCGAGCGACAGCGTCTCGGTGCGCAGCGGCTGCTTGCGCGCGACGCCGAGCAACTGCCGCGTGAGCGACTGGCCGCTCTTCAACGCGCGCTCCATCGCCGAGAGTTCGCGCTCGACCCCGCCGACGCCGCGCCGCCGCACGATCTGCACGTTGGCGGAGAGGATCATCAGCAGGTTGTTGAAGTCGTGCGCGACGCTGCCGACCAGCGTGCCGAGCGCTTCCATCTTGCGCGACTGGCGGTATGCCGATTCGATCGAGCGGCGCATCGACGCCTCGGCCTGCCAGCGCTGCCACGCTTCCTCTTCGGCGCTCAGACGCCGCAGCGACAGCCAGATCACGCACCACAGCGCGATCGACGGCGTGAACATCGACAGGATCAGCACGCTCAGGTGCGTGTACCAGGCGGTCCAGATCGCCGAGGTGCGGTAGCCGCACAGCACGTACACGGGATACGAGCCGACGCGCCGGAATGCGACGATCAGGTTGCCGCCGGCGAGGGGCGAATGCATCCGCACGACGCCCGTGCGCTGGCCTTGCGCGACCGCTTTCGTGAACGGCGTGTCGGGCGAGATCGCCGTCGCCTCGCGCGGGCCGGACGGATAGTGCGCGAGCACCGCGCCGTCGGTGCGCACGAGACTCATGATCATCGGCGTATCGCCGCTGCCGCCGAGCAGTTCGCGATAGAACGCGTCGAAATAGCTCGGCCGCAGCGCGATCGACACGACCCCCGCGAACGAGCCGTCGGGCATCTTGCGCTCGACGCCCATGTTGAACACCTCTTCGCTCGCCACGCGTCCGCTCATCACCTTCGAGACGTGCTGGAGTTCGTTGCCGTCGCGGATGCCGACGAAGTCGTCGCGCTCGCCGATCGACAGCACCGGTGATGGATAAAAGCGGCTGCTCGCGAGCAGGTCGCCCCCGAGCCCGAAGATCGACACCGCGGCGACCTGCGGATAGCCGCCGCCCATCGTGCGCAGCTTGTCGTGAATCGTGTGTTCGCGCCCGCGAATGCCGTCGTCGTCGAGGCCCGCGGTCAGATCGACGATGCGCGAGTTGAGCGTCTCGTTCATGTCGAACACCTTCAGCGCGTGTTCTTCGGCGACGCGCACGGTACGTCGCGTCATGTCGGTCGCGTCGGCCTCGCGCGAGCGCAGATCGGTGAACGCCATCGCCGCGACGTAGACGAACGGCAGCACGACGGCCGCGACCAGCAGCGCGATCAGCGTGATGCGCCGCACATGGAAATTCTGTTCCGGCACGGCGGGGAACGAGGCGTCGTCCTGTTCGCGGACAGAACGGCGGGGAAGGCGGCTCGCACGTGGTGAGTCGACCCGGTCAGGTGTCATTTTCGTTGATGCCAAAAGTCATTTGAAGCGGGCAGCCCCGTAGCGGCCCGGTAGTTTGTCGCCGCTTTCAGAGGAAGCATAGACCCCGAGCGGCAAAAGTTGCCGCAAAGCGCCGGGAGCCAGGGTTTGCCGTTCCCGCTGTTCTTTAAAAGTAGTCTTAAAACAAACAGCGACGAATCGGCAAGCGCAAACGTACACAAAAGTATAAAGATAAAAGAATGGGCACTGGAACTAGTTAATCATTTTTAAAATCTGCTTCGCATAGAAAAATCTCATTAATGAACCTCGTCCTGGTGAGTTGCCTTTGCGCGAGTTTGCTTCGACAATCCTTGCCACGACAAAAAAGCCGTTGCCACGTCCGTGCCGCGGATCGTCAGGGTCCGCTGAACGCGTCCCGCCGCACACGCTCCCTTCTCGCCAGGCAAGCCGTATTTCGACAGGCGCCAGTGTGCTTTGTCGCGCATCGGTCGATTGCGCGCCGAAGCCCAGGCCGCCATCCGTTGCAGATACGAACGAGCCATTCCGCTTTTCAACCCGTCCGAGCCGACGTTGCCATGCTGCCCATTGTGATCGCCGACGATTCGCTGCTTGCCCGCCGTGTGCTGACGAAAGCGCTGCCGCCGGACTGGGACGTCGAGGTGTCCTACGCGGCGAACGGGCGCGAGGCGCTGGCGCTGTATCGCGCGGGCAAGGCGCCAGTGATGTTCCTCGATCTGACGATGCCGGACATGACCGGCTACCAGGTGCTCGAAACGTTGCAGCACGAGGACCTGAACTGCTTCGTGATCGTCGTTTCCGCCGACGTGCAGCCGCTCGCCCGGGCACGCGTGCGCGAACTCGGCGCGCTCGCGTTCATCGCCAAGCCCGTGACGTCCGAGGCGCTCCTGCCGGTCCTCAAGGAGTACGGGCTGTATGTCTGAGACGGACTTCACCGAGGACCAGCGCGACGCGCTGCAGGAGATCGCCAATCTCGCGATGGGCCGGGCCGCGACGCGGCTCGCGCGGCTGCTCGATTCGTTCATCGAACTCTCGGTGCCGCGCGTGCGGATGGTGGCCGTGAGCGAGGCGGCGCGCGCGCTGCGCGAGATGACCGGCATCGACGATACGGTCAGCGCGGTGCGCCAGGGCTTTCGCTCGGACATCAAGGGCGAGGCGCTCGTGATCTGCCGCAGCGACAGCATCGCGCAGCTGTGCGCGCTCGTCGGCGATCCCTACGCGCGCTCGAGCTACGAGTCGATCAGCCAGCGGGAGCTGATGTTCGACGTGGCGAATCTGCTGAGCGGCGCGTGCGTGTCGTCGATACTCGACCAGCTTGGCCGCACGCCGGTGTTCTCCGCGCCGGGCCTGCTCGGCGAGGCGCTCACGCTCGACGAGGTGTTCCAGCCCGGCGTGCTGCAATGGCGCGTCGCGCTGCTTCTCGAAGTCAATTTCACGCTCGAGGATCGGGACTTCCGCGCGCATCTCGTGATGCTGATGGCCGAGGAATCGATTCTCCCCATGAACGACGCGCTCGACGCGCTGCTGTCCAGCCTATGAATGAACCGGTGGAATCGTTGAGCGACCTCGTGGTCGAGCGGGTCGGCTTCGGCATTTTCGTGCTCGACCGCGAGATGAACGTGCTGATGTGGAATCGCTTCATGCAGGACCACAGCGGGCTGTCGGCGCAACAGGTGGTCGGCCGCCCGATCTTCGCGCATTTTCCGGAGCTGCCGCGCGTGTGGCTCGCGCGCAAGATCGAGAGCGTGTTCCAGCTCGGCACCTTCGCGTTCAGTTCGTGGGAGCAGCGCCCGTATCTGTTCAGATTCGATCACGACCGGCCGATCACCGGCGGCGTCGACTTCATGCAGCAGGACTGCACGTTCATGCCGCTGATGCGCGAACGCGACGTGGTGGCCGTCTGCGTGACGATCTCCGACGTCACGCACGTGAGCATCGTGCAGCGCGAACGCGAGGAAGCGGTCGAGAAGCTGCGCGAATATGCGAACCGCGACGGACTGACCGGCATCGCCAACCGCCGTTTCTTCGAGACGCGTCTGCAGGACGAATTCGCGCGCTGGCAGCGCTATGGCGGCGATATGTCGATGCTGCTGTTCGATCTCGACCACTTCAAAAAAATCAACGACCAGTTCGGCCACAGCGTCGGCGACACGGTATTGCGCGTGATGACGCAGCGCGTCGCGGGCGTCGTGCGCGCGCAGGACACGTTCGGGCGCTTCGGCGGCGAGGAGTTCGCGCTGCTGCTGCCGTGCACGCCGCTCGAAGATGCGATGCGCGTCGCGGACAAGATTCGCAGCGTGATCGCCGAAACGCCGGTCGAACTGCTCGGCACGAGCGTGCCGGTGACGGCGAGCCTCGGCGGCGCGGCGGCGCGCGAAGGCGTGCCGAGCTACGACGTGCTGATCAACGAGGCCGACGCGGCGCTCTACAGCGCGAAGCGGCAGGGGCGCAACCGCTCGGTCGCTTTCCGGCCACCGGGCTGACCGGGCGGCGGGCGCGCTGGCCGCTGGCCGGAGCGCCTCGCCCGGCGGCCTTCCTGTCTGTCCCTAAATGGGGCCGCGAAACTGCGGCCACCGGCAAAGGTTGTTATACTTTTCGCCGTTTCCGGCCTCCCAGCCGGATGTTTCGCGCGTGTCCGCGCGCGCGGGCCCACTGTCCTGCGGGTCGGCATAAAACCTTCTTTGAACGCCTTTCAGCAGGCGCCTCCAGCGGAGATCGTCTTGGCTGTTTCCAATCTCGTCGTGGACGACAACGAAATCGATGCCGCTGCCGCCACGTCCGGCAGCTCGTTTTATCTCGCCATGCGCATCCTGCCGGCTGCGCAGCGCGATGCGATGTATCAGGTCTATGCTTTCTGCCGCGCCGTCGACGACATCGCCGACAGCGACGACATACCGCGCGCCGAGCGCTCGGCCGCGCTCGATCAATGGCGCGCCGACATCGACGCGTGCTATGCCGGCCAGCCGCGCGCCTCGTTGCGCGCGCTCACGCGGCACATTCACACGTTTCATCTGCAACGCGAAGATTTTCACGCGATGATCGACGGCATGGCGATGGACGCCGCCGCCGACATCTGCGCCCCCGACGACGCCACGCTCGACCTCTATTGCGACCGTGTCGCGAGCGCGGCGGGCCGTCTGTCGGTGAGGATATTCGGGATGCGGGAAGAGCCCGGCCGGCTGCTCGCGCACCACCTCGGCCGCGCGCTGCAGCTGACGAACATCCTGCGCGATATCGACGAAGACGCCGGCATCAACCGCTGCTATCTGCCGCGCGAGCTGCTCGCGCGCGAGGGCATCGCGATCACGAACCCCACGCAGATCGCCGACGATCCGCTCCTGCCGCGCGTCTGCGCGACGCTTGCCGAGCGCGCGAGGCAGCACTTCGCGGCGTCCGACGCGATCATGGATCGCGAGCCGCGCGCCCACGTGCGCGCGCCGCGCATCATGTCGGGCGTCTATCGGGTGCTGTTCGAGCGCACGCTGGAGCGCGGCTTCGACATTCCGCGCACGAAGGTCAGCAAGCCGAAGCTGCGTCTGCTGTTGATCGTCGCGCGGTACGCGCTTTTCTGAGCTGATGCCGAAGCTCGTCCACGTGGTCGGCGCGGGCGTGGCGGGCCTCGCCGCCGCCGTGCAGTTGCAGCGGCGCGGCGCGCGGGTCGTGCTGCACGAGGCGCGAGACCACGCCGGCGGCCGCTGCCGTTCGTACTACGATGCGAAGCTCGGCATGACGATCGACAGCGGCAATCACATCGTGCTGTCGGGCAATGCCGCGACGCTCAACTACGTGCGCGCGATCGGCGCGATCGACGAACTGAGCGGCCCGGCGCGGCCCGAGTATCCGTTCGTGGATCTGGCGACGCGAGCGCGCTGGACCGTGCGGTTGTCGCCGGGGCTCGTGCCGTGGTGGATTTTCGATGCGCATGCGCGCGTGCCGGACACGCACCCGGCCGATTACCTGGCGCTTGTGCCGCTGCTGTTCGCCAAGCCGGCGCGCAGCGTCGCGCAGACCATGCGTTGTCACGGGCCGCTGTGGGACCGGCTGTTGCGGCCGCTGTTTCATGCGCTGCTGAACGTTGAGCCGCGTGAGGCGTCGGCCGAGCTGACCGGCGCGATCGTGCGCGAGACGCTGCTGGCCGGCGGCCTCGCCGGCCGACCGCTGGTGGCGCGCAACGGGCTCGGCAGCGCGTTCGTCGATCCGGCGCTGCGGCTGCTGCAACACGGCGGCACGACGATCCGGCTCGGCTCGCGTCTGCGCGAGATCACGTTCGCCGCCGAGCCGGCGCGCGTGCAGGCGCTGCATTTCGCCGACGAAAGCATCGCGCTCGACGCGAACGATGCCGTGATCCTCGCGCTGTCGTCCGAAGACGCACCGGCGCTCGTGCCGGGTCTGTGCGCGCCGACCCGCTTCGCGGCGGCGCTCAATGTGCATTTCGCGGTCGAGCCGCCGTTCGGCTCGCCGCAGATCACCGCGTTGCTCAACGGGACGGCCGCCTGGCTGTTTGCGTTGGACGGCCGCTTCTCCGTGACGCTGAACGGCGCGGAGAGCCTGCTCGACACGCCGCACGAAGCGCTCGCGGCGAGCGTCTGGGCCGAGGTCGCGCAGGCGGTCGATCTGCCGCTCGCGCCGCTGCCGCCGTGGCAGGTGGTGAGCGAACGACGCGCGACGTTTGCCGCGTTGCCCGATCAGGAAACGCGGCGGCCGGGCATGCGTACCCGCTGGAACAATCTCATGCTCGCGGGCGACTGGACGGCCACCGGCCTGCCCGCGACACTTGAAGGCGCGATCCGCTCCGGCCAGAAGGCTGCGGACACGCTGCTGAATCAACCGATGGAACGCCGATGAACGACCTATCCCAGAACCCGCCGCTCGACGCGGTCCTGCCTGACGCCGAAGCCGCCGGAACGGCGCTTGGGGCTGCCGCCGCGCAGAACGCGCCGGAAGCTGGCGCAACGTCAACGACCGCGCAAGCGGCGGCGCCTGAGGCGGCGGCTGCGGCGGCAACCGAAGCGACTGCTGCTGCTACCCCCGACGCGGCCTCGCTCGACGCCGCTATCACGCGCGCGACCGACGCGATCCTCGCCGCTCAGCAGCCCGACGGCCACTGGGTCTACGAACTCGAAGTCGACGTGACGATTCCCGCCGAGTATGTGCTGCTCGTCCACTATCTCGGCGAAACGCCGAACCTCGAACTCGAACAGAAGATCGCGCGCTATCTGCGCCGCACCCAGTTGCCGAATGGCGGCTGGCCGCTCTTCACCGATGGCGCGCTCGACGTCAGCGCGAGCGTGAAGGCGTACTTCGCGCTAAAGATGATCGGCGATTCGCCCGACGCCGAGCACATGGTGCTCGCGCGCGAGGCGATCCTCGCGCACGGCGGCGCGGAAAACGTGAACGTGTTCACGCGGATTCTGCTTGCGCTGTTCGGCGTGGTCTCGTGGCGCGCGGTGCCGATGATGCCGGTCGAGATCATGCTGCTGCCGACGTGGTTTCCGTTCCATCTGTCGAAGGTGTCGTACTGGGCGCGCACCGTGATCGTGCCGCTGCTCGTGCTCAACGCGAAGCGGCCGCTCGCGCGCAACCCGCGCAAGGTGCGCATCGACGAAGTGTTCCGCGGCGCGCCCGTGAATACCGGCATGAACGAGCGCGCACCGCATCAGCATGCGGGCTGGTTCGGCTTCTTCCGCTGTGTCGATACGGTGCTGCGCGCGGTCGATGGCCTGTTCCCGAAGGCGATGCGCGAGCGCGCGATCCGCGCGGCGGTCGCGTTCGTCGACGAACGGCTGAACGGCGAGGACGGCCTCGGCGCGATTTTCCCGGCGATGGCGAACTCGGTGATGATGTACGACGTGCTCGGCTATCCGGCCGATCACCCGAATCGCGCCATCGCGCGCAAGTCGCTCGACAAGCTGCTCGTCGTCAAGGACGACGAAGCGTATTGCCAGCCGTGTCTGTCGCCGGTGTGGGATACCTCGCTCGTCGCGCATGCGCTGCTCGAAACCGGCGAGAAGCACGCCGAGCAGGCGGCCGAACGCGGGCTCGAATGGCTGCGTCCGCTGCAGATTCTCGACGTGCGCGGCGACTGGATTTCGCGCCGCCCGAACCTGCGGCCGGGCGGCTGGGCGTTCCAGTACAACAATGCGCATTATCCCGACGTCGACGATACGGCCGTGGTCGTGATGGCGATGCAGCGCTCGGCGGCGCTCACGCAGTCCGACGCCTATCGCGAAGCGATCGCGCGCGCGCGCGAGTGGGTCGTCGGCATGCAGAGCAGCGACGGCGGCTGGGGCGCGTTCGAGCCCGAAAACACCCAGTACTACCTGAACAACATTCCGTTCTCCGATCACGGCGCGCTGCTCGATCCGCCGACCGCGGACGTGTCGGGCCGTTGCCTGTCGATGCTCGCGCAGCTCGGTGAACTGCCGCAGGGCAGCGAGCCTACGCGGCGCGCGTTCGACTACATGCTGAACGAGCAGGAATCGGACGGCAGCTGGTACGGCCGCTGGGGCATGAACTACATCTACGGTACGTGGACCGCGCTGTGCTCGCTGAACGCGGCCGGCATGCCGCATGACGATCCGCGCATGAAGCGCGCGGTGCAGTGGCTTCTGTCGATCCAGAACAAGGACGGCGGCTGGGGCGAGGGCGGTGAAAGCTACAAGCTCGACTATCGCGGCTACGAGCGCGCGCCGAGCACGGCCTCGCAGACCGCCTGGGCGCTGCTCGGCCTGATGGCGGTGGGCGAGGTCGGTCACGAGGCGGTCGCGCGCGGCATCGATTACCTGCAGCGCGAGCAGCGCGAGCATGGGCTGTGGGAAGAAGAGCGATTTACCGCAACCGGTTTCCCGCGCGTGTTCTATCTGCGTTATCACGGTTATTGCAAGTTCTTCCCGCTGTGGGCGCTCGCGCGCTTCCGTCATCTGAAGCGCAACGGGTTGACGCGCGTCGCGGTCGGGATGTAACGGATGCCTTTTTCGACAGCGCGTTCCGCCGATGCGGACCGCCGCGGTTTGCCCGTGATCGTCGTGACGGGCATGGCGTTCGAGGCGCGCATTGCGCGCGGCGACGGCAGCGATGGCGTCGAGGTGGTCTACGCGGCGCGGGCCGATCTGCTCGAACGCGCGCTGAACGCGGCGCTCGAGCGCGGGGCGGCGGGCATCGTCAGTTTCGGGACAGCGGGCGGGCTTGCGCCGGACCTGGAGCCGGGCGCGCTGATCGTCGCCGATGCGGTGCATGGGCCGTTCGGGCGGATCGAAACCGACCGGCCATGGGCGGATCGGATCGCCGCTGCCGTGAGCGCGGCGGGGGCCGCGCGTGGCGTTGCCGCGCGGCTGCGGCGCGGCCCGACGGCAGCAGTCGCCGCACCGCTGATTACCGCTGCCGACAAACGCGCTCTGCACGACTCGACCGGCGCGCTCGCGGTGGATATGGAATCGCACATCGCGGGCAGGATCGCCGCCGCGCATGGGTTGCCGTTCGCCGTGTGCCGCACGATTGTCGATCCGGCCTGGCGCACGTTGCCGCCGGCCGCCACGGCTGGCTTGCGCGACGACGGCAGTACGGCGCTCTGGCCGATTCTGCGGGAATTGCTGCGGCAGCCGTCGCAACTCGGCGCGCTGCTCCAGTTGGCCGCCGACGCGCGCGCCGCGAAGCGCACGCTGGTCGAGACACGCGAGGCGCTAGGCGAGAGCGGCGCGCTGCGGATGGCGGCGGGCAACTGAGATCAGGCGGCGCGGGTGGTGCCCGTGAAGGTGGCTGACAAACGCTTTGGCCCAGACTGATTGGGATGCCCGGATGCCCAGACGATGTAGCTCGCTCGAACGGGGCGCCCATTGCGGGCGCTCCGTTTTGCTTCAAGGGCTTTCGTCCAAAGCAGCCTTATTGCGGAGCCGGTACTGCCGCCGGTTGTTTAGCGTCGGCGGGCGCGGTTTGCGGTGCTTCAGCGGCAGGCGATGCCGAAACCGGCGTTGCGCCGGGATCGCTGTAGTTGGGCAAATCGCTCGGCTCGCCCTTATCGGCTCCGGCTCCACCGCCGGGTACCCCCGATGCTCCACCGGTCGCCGGCGCAGCCTCACCCGGATCGGTGTAATTCGGCAGATCACTCGGCGCACCCGTCGCACTCTTCGCGGCCCCAGCACCAGACGCCCCATTCGGCGCCTGCGCCGCCTCACCCGGATCCGCATAGTTCGGCAGTCCGGCCGGCGTCCCCGAACCGGACTCGCCGTGATCCTCGTAGTCGGGCAGGGGCGCGGCATTCTCGCTCGTGCCGCGCAGACGCGCACGCCGCTGCTGCGTATAGGCGTCACGCACGAACGAGTACTTGTCGAGCGCGGCCTGCTGCAGCAGATCGGTCGCGCCGAGCAGATCGGAGCGCGTGCTCACGAACTGCAGCACATACAGCGGATTGCGCGTTGCCGGTTCCACGTAGTTGAGCGGATTGAATTTCACGTCGACGACGAGCCCCATGCTGTCGCGCACGGTGCTCGGCCCGAACAGCGGCAGCACCAGATACGGACCCGACGGAATGCCCCAATGCCCGAGCGTCAGACCGAAGTCCTGATGATGCTTCGGCAGCCCGGCCGGGGTCGCCCAGTCGAGCAGACCGCCGATACCGAACACCGAGTTGAAGGCGAAGCGCACGATGTCTTCGGTCGCGTCGGTCACATTCAATTGCAGCAGCGCGTTCGCGGCGTTGGTGAGGTCGCCGAGATTCGAGAAGAAGTTGCTGACGGCCGTGCGCAGCGGCTGCGGCGTGACCTTCTGATAGCCCTTCGCCACCGGCACCGCGATATAGCGGTCCACGCCGTCGTTGAAGTTGAAAATGACCCGGTTCACGGGCTCGAACGGATCGCCCGGCTTGTGGTCGGGCGCGGTTGCGCAACCTGAGATCAGACCGGCGGCGGCGAGCGCCAGCGCGGTGTTATACAGCTTCATGCTTAGATTCCCTTTTGCTTCGCGCGACGTTGGCGCGGCTTGCCCATCAGTACGGGCTGAAATACCACTGCACCGATCAGTGTGCAGAACAGCGAAAGCGCGAGCAGCCTCCCCATGCTGGACGTGCCTGGATGATGCGACAGCCAGAGGCTACCAAACGCGGTGGCCGTTGTCGCTGCGCTGAACAGAACTGCGTGCGTGAGGCTCGACTGCAACAGGCTCGTCTGGCCGTGGCGCCACGCCATCACGAAATAGATCTTGAAGGCCACGCCGACGCCGAGCATCAGCGGCAGCGCGATGATGTTCGCGAAGTTCAGCGGCATGCCGAACACGACGCACAGTTCCAGCGTGACGAGCGCGGAGACCAGCAGCGGCACCAGCGTGCGCAGTACGTCGCCGATGCGGCGCAGCGCGATCCACAGCAGGATCGCGATCGACAGCAGCGCATAGATGGCGGCTTGCAGGAACGCCTTGATGATCGTGTCGGCCGAATGCAGGATCGAAATCGGCCCGCCAATTGCGCCGGGCTCAGCCTTCTTCACCGCGTGCGCGAAGCGCGCGAGCATCGTGTCGTCGTTCGGATCGACGCCGGCCGGCACCTTCGGCGCGATGTCGACGAGCGCGCGGCCACCCTTGCCGATCCATGACGCGACGATGTCCTTCGGCAAGTTCTCCTGCGTAATTTCGGTCGGTTGCAGCAGATTTTCCAGTTGCTTCAGCGCGATGCGCAGCGGCTCGGACAGCGCGGCTTCGGCACGGTCGCGCGTGGCGGCGTCGGCGGCGGCGAGCTTCTGCAACGTCGCCGACAGATGCTGCGCCTCGGCGGCGCCCGGCCCTGGATGATCCTCGGCCGCGAGCGCAAGCTGGTTAGAGGCGCGCCTGAGCGCGGCGACGCGGACCTCGTCGGTGGCCGGCGCCGCGGGCTGCTGCTGCAACGCGGGCAGCAACTGCTGCGCAGCGCTCGCGATCAGCATCATCTTCTGCTGCTGGTCGGCGGGCACGAACGTGCTCAGCGTCGTCACGCGGCCTACCTCGGGCAGCTGGCGCAGGCGCGCGGCGATGGCATCGGCGTCGGCGAGCGACGGCGCGAGCGCATGCACGTTGTTGACCGCGGCTTCCGGCGAATCCTTCAGCGACAGCAGCGTCGCCATCGATTCCGTATGCGGGTCCTTCAGGTGCAGCGGATTGAAGTCGAAGCGCAGATGCGTGAGCAACGGCGTGGCGCCGATTACGACGATCAGCGTGCCGATCAGCACCGGCTTGCGATGGCGATCGAGGAAATCGTCGACGGGTGCGAGCTGCTTGAAGCCGGGCGAGGCAGCTTCGCCCGGCGGATTGAAGACCTTCAGCAGTGCCGGCAGCAGCGTCATGTTCGTGAAGTACGCGACGAACATGCCGACGCCGGCGATCTGGCCGAGCTCGGACACGCCGCGATACGCGGTCGGCAGGAACGAGAAGAAGCTCAGCGCGACCGCGACGGCCGCGAGCGTGAGCGGCACGCCGATGCTGTGCGCGGTGTGCATGAGCGCGGCGGAGAGCCGGTCGTCGCGGTTGCGCTCCTCGCGATACTTGACGCCGAACTGCACGCCGAAATCGACGCCGAGCCCGACGAACAGCACCATGAACGCAACCGAAATCATGTTGAGCGCGCCGACCATCATCAGACCGAGCGCGGCCGTGATCGCGAGCCCGACGAACAGCGTGATGAACACGGCCGCGATCATGCGGCCCGAGCGCAACGCGAGCCACAGAATAATCAGTACGACGATGAACGTGCCGATGCCGTTGAGCACCGCGCCGTCCTGCACGGATGCGAACTCTTCGTCGGCGAGCGGTTGTTCGCCGGTCAGGCGGATCGTCGCGCCGAAGCGCGAGTCGAGATGCAGCGACGCGGCCGTCGCGCGAATCGCTTTCGAGGCGCTCGCGCCGGCTTCGAGGGCGTCGTAATTGACGACCGGCTGTACGACCACGAACGCGCGCGTGGGATCGGTGGCGACCGTTTTGTCGACGAGCGCGCGCCATGAGAAGGCGGCCGGCTGGCCGGCCAGCACGCGATCGAGCGTGTTCGCGCTTTGCGAGAGCAGATGGCTCATGTCGGCGAGCTTCACCTGGCCGAGTTGCAGCGGCAACAGCAGGCTCGTGGTTAGCGTGCCGGCGAGGCCGGTCAGGCTCGGATCGTGCGCCAGCGCGTTGACGAGCGGGCGCGACTGCACGAGTTGCGAGGTGGTGGACATCACCTCGTCGGTGGACGGAAACAGCAGGCCGTTGTGTTCGAAGAACGGCCCGCCGGCCGGCTGCGAGACCGCGGTGAACTCCTTCGAATCGGCCTTGAGCGCGGCGCTCAGCACGTTGGCGGCGGCGTCGGCGAATTCGGGCGCGCGCGCCTCGACGACTACGAGCACGGTGTCGCCGCGTTCGGGGAAGGCGGCGTCGAGCGCGTGCTCGAGTGCCGACCATTGCTTGTCGGTCTCGATGAGACGACTGATGTCCGTGTTGATCTTGAAGTTGTGCGCGACGTAGACGCCGCTCAGAACGGCGAGCACGATCGACAGCGCGATGATCCTCAGCGGATGACGCACCGAGTACGCGACGAGACGGACGATATATGACTTCAGCATGTAGGCGGACGTAGCCTTATCACGGAGATGGTTCTTGACGAAGGTGCATAAGTATACAGAGCCGCGGCAACGTAGCCCGAGTTCGGTCGCAAGCGCGGCACCCGGCCGGCTGGCCCGGTTGGGAACGCAATCCCGGCTATACTGGTCTATCCCTCATTAGCCTTGGGCTCGCGAGCCCGCCGGCGCTACTACTTTCAGGTCCTGACGCGCGTATGAAACGATATCTGACTGCTTTTCTGGCCGCGGCCGTGGTGTCCACGGCGGCATTTGCGCAAAGCGCGCCCGATGCGGTGGTAAAAAGTGCCGTCGAGGGCACGGTGACCGCAATGAAGGCCGATCCGCAGGCACGCGGCGGCGACATGGCGAAGATCACCCACGTCGTCGAAACGCACTTCCTGCCGGCCACCGACTTCCAGCGCACCACGCGTATCGCGGTCGGCAAGCCCTGGTCGACCGCCACGCCGGAACAGCAGAAGCAGCTGTACGAGCAGTTTACGCTGCTGCTCACGCGTACCTATGCCGCATCGCTGTCGCAACTGCGCGACCAGGACGTGAAGTTCAAGTTTATGCCGGTGAGCGTGCCGGGCGGCGCAACCGACATCGTCGTGCAATCGCATGTAATCAGCAACGGCGGCGACGATGCGATCGACTACCGGCTCACCCGGGGAGCGTCGGGCTGGAAGATCTACGACATCAACATGATGGGCGCATGGCTGATCCAGGTGTATCAGACACAGTTCGCCGACCAGATCGCCAAGGGCGGTATCGACGGGCTCATCAAGTTCCTGACCGAGCATAATGCGCGCGGCGCCTGAGCGGGTCGACCGTTTGCTCCGGCGGTAACGGTAAAGCAACGGTAAAACAAAAGCGCGGTGGCCTCGAACGGCCACCGCGCTTTTTTCATCTGCAGCGCACGGCGCGCGGACATTCACGCACCGTACGCGAGGCGGCGCGCAACCGCTCCGCCCGAACCACTCAGTGCGCCGCGGTTGCGGTCTGCACCTTCTTGCCCGTGCCGGCGCGCTTGATCTCGTCGAGCTTGATCTCGACGTGACGCGAGAACACGTACTCGGCGGGACGCTGCTTGTCGAGCGGGATGTCCTTCGCGAACGCGCCCGTCGTCTTCGGACCGCGCAGGCTGACCTTCAACGCCTTCAGCGGATGCGCAACCGTGTCCATCACGGCCGTTGCTTCGAAGCCGCAGTGGACCATGCAGTCGGCGCACTTCTCGTAGTTGCCGGTGCCGTACTTGTCCCAGTCGGTCGTTTCCATCAGCTCCTTGAAGGTCTTCACATAGCCTTCGCCGACCAGATAGCACGGCTTCTGCCAGCCGAACACGGTACGCGCCGGGTTGCCCCACGGCGTGCATTCGTAGCTCTGGTTGCCAGCGAGGAAGTCGAGGAACATCGCCGACTGGCTGAACGACCAGTTCTTGCCGTTGTTGCCGCGCTTGAAGATTTCGCGGAACAGCTGCTTGGTCTTGTCGCGGTTCAGGAAGTGCTGCTGGTCCGGCGCGCGCTCATACGCATAGCCCGGCGACACCGTGATGCCGTCGACGCCCATCGGCCCGAGCGTGTCGAAGAACTTCGCCACGCGCTCCGGCACCGCGTCGTTGAACAGCGTGCAGTTGATGTTGACGCGGAAGCCCCGGCGCTTCGCTTCGCGGATCGCGGCCACGGCCTTCTCGTAGACGCCTTCCTGCGACACCGAGTGATCGTGCGCTTCCTTGTCGCCGTCGAGGTGAACCGACCAGACGAAGTACGGATTCGGCTGGTAGTCGTCCATCTTCTTTTCCATCAGGAGCGCGTTCGTGCACAGGTAGACGAACTTCTTGCGCGCCATGATGCCCTTGACGATCTCCGGCATTTCCTTGTGCAGCAGCGGCTCGCCGCCCGCGATCGAGACGACCGGCGCGCCGCATTCGTCGACGGCCTGCAGGCATTCTTCGAGCGACAGGCGCTGGTTCAGGATCGGATCCGGATAATCGATCTTGCCGCAGCCATTGCAGGCGAGATTGCAGCGGAACAGCGGCTCCAGCATCAGGGCGAGCGGATAGCGTTTGTTGCCGGAGAGATGCTGGCGCATGATGTATGCGCCGACGCGGACTTTCTGTAGCAGCGGAATAGACAAGATGTCCTCCTTAAACTTCGCGTGCAGCGAGTGGTTGCATCAGCTTCGATGGCAACTTGAATTCGACTTTCTCTTCACGGCCCGCCATCGTCGCGACATCGACGGGCCCCAATGCGCGCAGCGCATCGATTACGTTCTTCACCATCTCTTCCGGCGCCGATGCGCCGGCCGTCACGCCGACCGTCTGCGCGCCGGCAAACCATTCGGACTTCACTTCCGAGCCGTCGGCGACGAGGTAGCTCGCCACGCCGCTTTCGCTGCCGATCTCGCGCAGCCGGTTCGAGTTGGAACTGTTGGTTGCGCCCACCACGAGCAGCACGTCGATTTCCTTGCTCAGCTCGCGCACCGCCGCCTGGCGGTTTTGCGTCGCGTAGCAGATGTCGCGCGTGTCCGGACCGACGATGTCGGTGAAGCGGCGCAGCAGCGCGTCGATGATGCCGCGCGTGTCGTCCACCGACAGCGTGGTCTGGGTGACGTAAGCGAGCGGCGTATCCACCGGCAGATCGAGCTTCGCGACTTCGGCTTCGCTTTGCACGAGCAGCACCTTGCCCGGAATCTGGCCGATCGTGCCTTCCACTTCCGGATGACCGGCGTGGCCGATCAGGATCAGCGTGCGGCCGGCGGCCACATACTGACGGCCTTGCACGTGAACTTTCGTGACAAGCGGGCAGGTCGCGTCGAGCACGTCGAGGCCGCGTGCTTCGGCATCGCGTTCCACCGTTTGCGCGACGCCATGCGCGCTGAATATTGCCACGGCGCCCTGCGGCACTTCATCGAGTTCCTCGACGAAACGCGCGCCTTTCTGGCGCAGATTGTCGACCACGTGACGATTGTGGACAATCTCGTGGCGGACATACACGGGCGCGCCGTGTTGTTGTAACGCGCGATCGACGATTTCGATTGCGCGGACAACGCCCGCACAAAAGCCGCGGGGCTGAGCAAGGATGACTCGCATATATTGGCGAACTCCGACTGACGCGGGTTTCGAAGAAGTCGGTGAAACCGACTTTATCGCCGCGCTCATCTTGATTAGTTGACGTCTTGAGCCCCGGCGACGGGCCGGTACAGCAAAACCAAACGCGCATTCTAACGCTATCGGGGCCGCTTTGCTTTCTGGCGCAGCCCCCGTGTTGGATGCCCGCCGCCGCAAGGGCGCCGCGTATGGTGCCATGCCGGGCTGCCGCGCGGGTGTCACGGCCCTGTGCCAGGCCAGGCCGGGACGCTGGCTGCACCGGTTTGGCGGAACCCTTAAACTACCGGTCCTTGCGGCGCGCATGATGCGCCGTGTATTACAGAATGGTTTCGAGGCTCGCTGGATGGACGTCGATCAGCACGAAAATTTTCCGATCGCGAGCGTATTGCTGCCGAAGACGCTGCGCGCGCCTGTCGGCATTATCTACCAGGTTGTGCGCACCGCGGCCGATATCGCCGGCGAAGGCGACTGGAGCGCTGCCGAGCGCCATGCGCGCCTCGCCGATTTCCGCGCCGGACTCGACGCGGTCGCGCAGCGGCGCGCGGCGCCCGTGCATGCGCTGCTGTTCGGCAAGCTCGCGGGCGTGATCGCGCAATATACACTGCCGCTCGGGCCGTTTTACGACCTGCTCGACGGCTGCGCGCAGGACATCGATACAAAGCGTTACGCGGATCGCGCCGCGCTCGTCGACTATTGCCGCCGCTCGGCGCATCCGGTCGGGCATCTGATGCTGCACCTGATCGGCGCGGCGACGCCGCGCAATCTCGCCGACGCCGACGCGATCTGCACCGCGTCGCAGCTCATCAGCTTCTGGCTCGACGTCGCCGCCGACTGGAAACGGCAGCGCGTGTACCTGCCGCAAGCGGATTTGCGGCGCTTCGGCGTGAGCGAGGCGCAGATTGCCGGCGGTGTCGTCGATGATGCATGGCGCGCACTGATGGCGTACGAGGTGGACTTCGTGCGCGATACGCTCGTGCGCGGCGCGCCGCTCGCGCTGCGCATGCCGGGGCGGCTCGGCATCGAGTTGAGCGCCGCCGTGCATGCGGGTTTGCGCTTTCTCGAACGCATCGAGCGCGCGGGCTACGATGTGTTTCGCGAGCAGCCGGTGCTCACTCCGTTCGACTGGTGCGTGGTCGCGGCGCGCACCGTGGCGATGCAACTGTCCAGACGCGTCGGCGTGACGGCGCGTTCAATCGAGGGTAATGCTTAATGGCGGGCTCAATGGCGGCGGTCCTGTTTGTTCTTTCGTGTGTTTCCCTGCTGATCTGGTGCGTGCTGCTGTTTGCGCGCGGCGGTTTCTGGCGCGCGCGTCCGGCCGCGCCGCTGACCGTCGCGCCGCGCGTCGCATGGCCGGCGGTCGCGGCCGTGGTGCCGGCGCGCAATGAGGTCGACGTGATCGCCGAGGCGGTGACGTCGCTGCTCAAGCAGGACTATCGCGGCGCGTTTCACGTGATCGTCGTCGACGATCACAGCACCGACGGCACCGCCGACGCCGCGCGGGCCGCCGCGCTCGCCCTGCAATGCCCGGAGCGCCTCACGGTACTGGGCGCGAAGCCGCTGCCGCCGGGCTGGTCCGGCAAGGTGTGGGCGCAATCGCAGGGCATCGAGGCGGTGCGCGCGCTCGGCCTGCCGGCTGACTACCTGCTGCTGACCGACGCCGACATCGGCCATCCCGCCGATGCGCTCGTGCAGCTCGTTGCGCGTGCCGACGCGGAAAAGCGCGACCTCGTCTCGCTGATGGTGCGGCTGCGCTGCGATTCGTTCTGGGAAAAAGCGCTGATTCCGGCTTTCGTGTTTTTCTTCGCGAAGCTCTATCCGTTCGCGTGGGTCAACAATCCGCGCAACCGTACCGCGGCCGCCGCCGGCGGCTGCATGCTGGTGCGCCGCGCGGCGCTCGAGGAAGCGGGCGGCATCGAGTCGATCCGCGCCGAATTGATCGACGATTGCAGCCTCGCCGCGCGCATCAAGCATCGCGGCACGGGGCGTCATCCGATCCGGCTCGACGTGGCCGCGAAGAGCGTGTCGCTGCGTCCGTACGATAGCTGGCGCGAGATCTGGAACATGATCGCGCGCACGGCCTTCACGCAATTGCGCTATTCGCCGCTGCTGCTCGCGGGCACGCTCGCCGGCATGGCGATCATCTATCTGCTGCCGCCGGTCGCCGCGCTCGTGCTCGGGCCGCTCGGCTGGCCCGCATGGCTCGCGTGGGCAGCGATGTGCTGCGCGTATGCGCCGATGCTCGCCTACTATCGCCGCTCGCCGTTGTGGGCGCCGTTTCTGCCGCTGGTGGCGCTGTTCTATGTCGGCGCGACGTTCGCGTCGGCGGTGCGCTACTGGCGCGGCAAGGGCGGGCAGTGGAAGGCGCGCGTGCAGGCGCCCGTGCAGGAGCGTTGAAGGCCGGCGATTGACGGTGCCTGACGGTGGTTTGCTTCGGGCGATGCGCGCAGGCATAAAAAAAGCGGCTTCATCAAGCCGCTTTTTTTTGCGCTCGGCGTTTCGCTTGCCTCACGCGCTTTTCGTCAGGTACTGCGCGTCATGCGTTCGTGAGCATCATGTACATCTGGATCACCACGTCCGGCGAGAACGTGAACGGCACCCAGCCGTGGCCGGTATGGCGCATCACGAGCAGGCGGTCGCCGTTCGACTGCTTCTGCACCGCCATGACCGGATTTTTCGTCGACACGAACTGCCAGCCCGGCGGAATGCCCTGCGGCTGTTCGGGTGTCATCGAGGCGCGCGCATTCGACAGTTCCTCGATCAGCCGGCCGATCTGGTCCGGACGCAGCGCGACCGTCTGATTGCCGATCGTCATCGTGATTTCGTCGCGCGCGGGGCGGTTGATTGCGAGCGTCGGCTGGAATTGTGGGGCGGCCGCATCCGCCGGAGTGCCCGCGGGCGGGGCGGCGGGTTCAGCGGCTTCGTTGGCGGGCGCGCCGGCCACAGCGTCCGGCGCCGTCTCGGTCGCCTCTGCATTTGCTGCCGCTTGCGATGCCGCGGTCTGCGCGGGTGTCTCGGGAGTGTTGTCGGCCTGCCTGGCCACGACAGCCTGAATGAGCTGATCGACGCCCACTTCCAGCACGCCGAGCTGTTCGTGAAGATTCATGCGAGGTTTCTCTGATAAGACCCGCGATTTTACCTGCTGCGCGCGGGCTTGGACCCGTCGCGGGTGCGGGACTTGTAACAAAATGCTTACGCCCCCGCGCAAGCGGGACTCAGCCCTTCATCAGCCCTTCAGATACCCCGCCTGCCGGAACCATTCGAGCGCATCGGCAAGACCCTCGCGATACGGCCGCGCGCGATAGCCGAGCTCGCGCTCCGCCTTCGCCGAGTTGAAATACATCTTGTTCTTCGACATTTTCAGCCCGTCGACGGTCACGAACGGTTCGCGCTTCGTGAATTTGGCGACCGCTTCCGCGCCCATCGCGAGCGGATACAGCGGCCAGCGCGGCAGGCTCAGCGTCGGCGCCTTGCGGCCGGTCAGCGCGGCGATGTCGGCGAGCATCTGCTGCAGCGGCAGGTTCTCGCCGCCGAGAATGTAGCGCTCGCCGATCTTGCCGCGTTCGAGCGCGAGGAAGTGGCCGGCCGCGACGTCGTCGACGTGCACGAGGTTCAGGCCCGTATCGACGAACGCAGGAATCTTGCCGAGCGCCGCTTCCAGGATGATGCGGCCGGTCGGCGTCGGCTTCACGTCGCGCGGGCCGATCGGCGTGGACGGATTGACGATCACGGCGGGCAGGCCGTCCTCGGCGATCATGCGCTCGACCGCGCGCTCGGCGAGCACCTTGCTGCGCTTGTACACGCCGATTGCCTGCGCGGCCGTGAGCGGCGAGGTTTCGTCGGCGGACTGGCCCGAACTCGTCACCTTCAGCGTTGCGACGCTGCTCGTGTAGACGATGCGCTCGACGCCTTCCTTGAGCGCCGCGCGCATCGTCGCTTCGGTGCCTTCGAGATTCGCGCGCTCGATCTCGCCCGGGTCCGGCGCCCACAGCCGGTAATCGGCGGCCACGTGCAGCAGATAGCGCACGCCGCGCAGCGCGTTGCGCATCGACGTTTCGTCGCGCATGTCGCCGACCACGATTTCCGCATCGAGCGATTCGACGTTCTGGCGCGGACTCGTCGCGCGCACCAGCACGCGCACGCGAAAGCCCTTGCTTTGCGCGGTACGCGCCACCGACGAGCCGACGAAGCCGGACGCACCGGTCACAAGCACGAGATCGCGATTCTGTTCGGTCATTCTGTTTCCGTTTCCTGCATGAAGGTCGACGGATTGTACGTGGCGCGTGAGCGGGATGGGCGTTCTCGGGCACGCGCGCCGCGAGGCGACTAGAATGCCGGCTTGAAAGACTGCGATGCATTAAAAGGAGAGAGCGGCATGGCCCCGGATCTGGATGAGCGGATCGAAACGTATTACGTGCGGGTGCGCGGCACCGTGCAGGGCGTCGGTTTTCGCCACGCGACGGTGCGCCAGGCGCACGCGTTTGGCATCAAGGGATGGGTCGCGAATCTCGACGACGGCTCCGTCGAAGCGATGTTGCAGGGACCGGCCAATCAGATCGACCGCATGCTGTCGTGGCTGCGTCACGGACCGCCGGCGGCGCGCGTGAGCGAAGTGAGCGGCGAGGAACGCACGACGGACAAACGCTACGAGCGCTTCGAGCAGCATTGAGCGCCACGTAAAAAAACGGCGCGCCATCCAGCGGCCGGCGCGCCGTTTTCGTCATCCTGCCTTTATGTATGCGTGAGTGAGGCAGGGCGTGCCACCAGCAGACTCTCCGCGAATCCCCACTCCTGCTCGACCCACTGATGACTGCACACGAAGCCGGCGCCGTCGGCGATCGCGGGCAGTTCTTCCGCGCGATATTTGTGGCTGCTCTCGGTCCAGATCGTTTCGCCAGCCTTCAGCGACACCGTCAATTGCGCGGCGCGCACGTGCGCGGTGAGATCGCGCTTCGCACGCAGATGCATCTCGATGCTGCGCGCGTCCGGGTTGAAGCGCGCGACGTGCTCGAACGCATCGAGCGGGAAGTCGCCGTCGAGCTCGCGATTGATGCGCGCGAGCAGATTCAGATTGAACGAGGCCGTTACGCCGACCGCATCGTCGTAGGCGGCGATCAGCTTCGGCGTCGGCTTGATGAGGTCGGTGCCGAGCAGCAAGGCGTCGCCGGGCGCGAGCATATTGCGGATATCGCGCAGAAAACGCGTGGCCGCGAGTCTGCCGAAATTACCGATCGTGCTGCCGAGAAACAGCACGAGTAAGCGCTCGCCGTCCTTGCGCTGCTTGCTCACTTCGGCAAGACCGGCCAGATAGTCGCGCTCGTAGCCGACGATCGAAATCCGCTCGATGTCGCCGAGTTCGCGCCGGCATAACTGCAACGCGCTGCGCGAAATTTCAATCGGGCAGTAAGAAGTAGGGCGTTTTTTACACAGCGCTTCGAGGATGCGCCGCGTTTTGCGGCCGCTGCCGCTGCCGAGTTCGGCGACGGTCACGTCGTGCGGCAAATGCTCGACGATCTCGGCCGCGTGCTTCGTGAGCAGCCGTTCCTCGGCGCGTGTCACGCCGTATTCGGGCAATACGGTAATCACTTCAAAAAGCGCGGAGCCCACTTCGTCGTACAGATACTTCGACGGCAGTTCTTTTTGCGGCGCGTGGGTGAGTCCGGCGCGCACGTCGGCGGCGAAGGCGGCGCGCAGGTCGGAGGGCGAGTGGCTGAGCGATAGGGCTGGCTGGGTCATGCTGGCTCCAGTAGTCACATTCGTTGAGCGGGATGGCTGGCCGGGGTGGCATGCGCGCTGAAACGCGGTTGACGCATGCCGCGGGCGAGAAGCGCGGGCGCGGTCCGCGCGGCGGTCTGCGGACGGTGCCCGCGACAGCATGCGGGGCTGCATGGGCCGGCCCGGCTCGTGAGTGCTGCTCGTGCGGTCGCGGACGACGTGCAAAGCTTCGTAGCAAGATTCGCGCTCGAGCCGGGATTGAACCGGAATCGTACGCGAGTTGAGCGGCGCTTGCCGCGCAACCGGGTGCGTCCGTGGCGGCGCATGAAGTTATGTTCTAGTGCATCGACACGCGATGCACACGGACAAATTGCAGCTCGTTGGCGAAAAAGCGCCGACCCCGCTGGCCGATAACCCGTCTAGAATGCCGGCTTGTGCCGTCGATCCAGAACAAAAACGCAGCGTCTGCCGCATGAAACGCGGGGCTGCCTGCTTGCGAGACTTCAGTTCCAATGACAACAACGAATGCCGCGCGTCCCCACACCGCGCCGCCAGCCCACACGCCCTCAGCCGTAGCGCTGGCGCGCGACGTCCGCCGGACCGCGCGATGAACCCCAACCACCAGGACGTCAGGCGCGGGATTGCGCTCTCGGTCGGCGCGTCCGCGTTGTTCGCCTTACTGTCTGCTTACGCGACGCTGCTTGCGCCGCTCACCGGGCTCGACATTTTCGCGTGGCGCATCATATGGACCGCGCCAGGCGCGTTGCTGCTCGTCGCGGTGCGCAAGCGTCTGCCGATTCTGCGCCAGCTTCTTTGCCGCATGATGACCGAGCCGAAGCTCGGCGCCGTGATGATCGTGAGCGCGGCCTTGCTCGGCGTGCAGCAGTGGCTATTTCTATGGGCGCCGCTGCATGGACGGATGCTTGAAGTCTCGCTCGGCTATTTTCTGCTGCCGCTCGTGATGGTGCTGGTCGGCCGTTTTTATTATCACGAACGGCTCGATGCATTGCAGTGGCTCGCCGTCGCGTGCGCGGCCGTGGGCGTCGGCCACGAACTATGGGCGACAGGCGCGTTTTCATGGCCGACGCTGATCGTCGCGCTCGGTTATCCGCCGTACTTCGTGCTGCGTCGCAGGATCGACCAGGATTCGCTCGCGATGTTTACCGTCGAGGTGGCGTTGCTGGTGCCGGTCGCTATCGCGTTCGTCATCAGCGGCGGCTCGCTGCAGGCGGTTGCCGGCCGCGCGGCGATGTGGGGGCTGCTGCTGCCGGGCCTCGGCGCGCTGAGCACGCTGGCGCTTGCCTCGTATCTGAAGGCGAGCCGTCTTTTGCCGCTTGCGCTGTTCGGCATTCTTGGCTACGTCGAGCCCGTGCTGCTCGTGTTCGTGTCGATTACGCTGCTGCGCGAAACGCTCACTTCGACGCAACTGGCGACGTATGTGCCGATCTGGTTTTCGGTCGCGTTGGCCGCGCTGCATAGCGTGAGACTGATCCGCTTCGCGCCGGACTGATCGGCGAGTCGCGCCCTATACGGCCGGTGCGATGAGCGCTCAGCGATGCGCTTCGGCGCGCCCGGCCGCGCCGCGCGTCGGACCGGCCTGCGCGTCGATCGCCGCGCGCAACTCGGGACGCCAGCCGAAGCCGAACAGCGCTTCGGCGAGCACGAAGAGCGGTCCGATCAGCAGGCCGATTACGTCGTCGACGAAGGCGGGTTTGCGGTGTTCGTACGCGACGTGGCCGACGAACTGGAACACCCAGCCGATCACGAACAGACCGATGCCGGCGGCGAGCCACACCAGTGTCGATTGCGCGGCGAGCCACGCGCCGAACGCGACGCACAGCGCCGACACGCAGGCCATCATCACGCCGAGCGGCACGTCGAGCGCGAGGTAGTAGACAGTGGCCGCGACGAACAACAGCCAGGCCGGCGACAACGTGACCGGGAACATGCCGGCGCCGAAAGCGGGGCGGCTCAGCAGCACGGCGAGCGCGAGCACGATCAGCGGAATGCCGACGAAGTGCGTGGCGATATTGCGCCGGTCGCGATGATAGGCCGCGTATTGCGTGAGCTGCTGCGTCAGCGTTCTCATGAGTGCCGCTCCTGTGTCAAAGTCAGCATAATCGCGGGCAGCGGAATTTGAAACCATCGGGTAGCCGACAATCGGCGACAATCGCGCACGGATGCTGTCCCATGACTGAGCGTTTTTCATCGAACGAGCTTGCCGAGCTGCTTGAGCGTAGCGCATGGTTTCGCGCGGCGCCTGCCGATATGCGGCGGCAGTTGATCGAGGCGGGGCGTATCGAATGTCTCGCCGCCGGTCAACGGCTCTTTACGCGCGGCGATGCCGACGACGGGCTCTACTGCGTGCTCGACGGCCTCGTGAGAATCGGCGCGGCGAGTTCGACGGGCAAGGAAGCGTTGCTCGCGGTGATCGAGCCGGTGAACTGGTTCGGCGAGATCGCGCTGTTCGACGCCCGGCCGCGCACGCACGACGCCTACGCCGAGCGCGACTCCGAACTGTTGCATGTGCCGCGCGCGGCGCTTGCCGCGTTGCTCGAACGCACGCCGGCTTACTGGCATGTGTTCGGACTGCTGCTCACGCATAAGCTGCGTCTCGCGTTCGAGGCGATCGAAGAGGCGGCGCTGCTGCCTGCCGCGCCGCGCGTGGCGCGCCGTCTGTTGCTGATGGCAGGCGGTTACGGCGAAGCCCACGCGTTGCGCCGCGTGCTCCGGGTCCCGCAGGAAGACCTCGCGATGATGCTCGCGTTGTCGCGTCAGACGATCAATCAGGTGCTCAAGCACTTCGAGACGCAAGGCGCGTTGAAGCTCGGCTATGCGGAGATCGAGATCGTCGATGCGGACAAGCTGCGCGCATTGGCGAACGAAGCGGGTGCGGCTTCGTAGCCGGCGCGGCTCACATGAAAAAAGGCGAGTCATGCGACTCGCCCTCCCTGAACGGCACAGCCCGGCTTCGATCAGCTTCTATTGCAACGACATTGGCGTGGCCGGTAAGCGCCGGAACCGATCACGTGTTATTGCGTTTTCGTCGTGCCGGTTTGTGCGCCGTCGGCTTTGGCCGCGGCATTGCTGGTCTCTTTCGCGCTCTCCGTTTTAGTCTTGGCGGCGCTCGTTTCCACGGCGTTCTTCTTGCTCGACTTGTGGGCCTTCTTCGTATGGGTGGCGGTCTTTTTCACATGCGACTTCGAGGTGGCCTGCGCGGGCGCTTTCGTCGCGGTTGCGCTTTCGCCGGTGGCGCCGGTTTGCACGGCGGTGCTCGCCTTCAGATTCGCCTGAGCGGCGGGCTGCGTTTGCGTGGCTTGCGCGGGTTGTGCCGATGGCGTCGTCGACGGTGCGGCCGTTTGAGCAAAGGCGGTCGACACGAGCAGGGCGGAAGCGAGAGCGGCGAAAAGCGTCTTCATGATGTGACTCCTTGGTTGAACCGGTGGATTCTTGTGTCGCGGCTGAATCATTTCAGCGCTGCCGGTTTAACGTAGGGCCGAATACCGTAGTTGACGCTGCCGTGGTGACAAAACGTAACGGGTGCATCGTCGCTGATACAAGTCGGAATGCCGGTTTTAGCGGGTGGTGCCAGGAAGAGCGAGAAGAGAGAAGCGCAACGGAAAAGAGCGCAAAAGAAAAGGCGGAAGAAAAGTTCTCCCGCCTTTTGACGATGCTTTGCATTCAGCGCGATATGTGCATCAGTTACATGGTTACCGATTTCGGAGCAAATTCGTAGTTAACTCCGTGCCATACGAAAGTGCGGAATCCAATCACGAGGCACGCCAGGAATACGATCAGTGCGATTACAAAAAGAATTCTGGTTGCGCGTCCCATGTCAATTCCTTCTTTAATTCCGTCCCGTTCGCAGCGTATTCTAAAGCGTGGTGAACACCGCCGGCATCATTGAAACGGATTTTGCACCACACCCGGTTTCGCATCCGGCTCGTCCTTCACTTTCGCCGGCAAGCTTGCCTCCGCCTGCAGATTTGCGACGATCGCATCGACCGCTTCCTTCAGCGCGAGCGCCGCCTTCAGCCCGCGCTGATCGCGCGTCAATTCCAGCGTGCCGTTCAGCACGACGCGCGTGGTGCCGTTGCTCAGCGTGAGCGCGTCGCCCTGAATGTTGAGCACGTCGTCATCGTTCGAATAGGGTTTAAACACCTTTCAGTCCTCCTGGCCGCTGGTCCTTGAGGTTCTCCGGAATGCCCGGAAAACGGATGCCCGATACCGCTTCGAGTTCGTGAATCGTCCGGATGTCGTAACGGTTGGTCGAGACATTATCGACCACGACCGCGAACGCCATGCGTCGCGACGGCACATAGACGACCTTGTATAACTGTGTCGGTACGAAGACGCGCGTGGGTCCGATCGTCCGCAACTGCTGACCGGAGAAGATCGGACCGGTGACGACGTAGGTGTCGCCGTAGGACAGCGCGATCTTGCGTACCGAGGTTTCGATGCGCGACCACAATCGTTGGTTGTTCTGACGGTCTTGCGGCACGACGTTGGCAAGCGAGAACGATTGCGCCATCGCCTGCTCGTTCCAGCGATTGCCGGCCGGGCTCATATGGCCGCGATCGAAACCGCTGCGCTTATAGTCGGCGAGCGTCGCGCCTTCGCCGTCGGGCAAACGCGCGTCTTCGAAGAACTTGTTCGTGCGGACCATCTCTTTGGCCGCTTCGATATGATCGCGCGTCAGATGCTCGGCGGACCACAGCGGACCGTGCGTGATACCCGAATGCAGCACCGCGAAATCGCTATAGCAGAGCAGGCGCGTTTTCGGCGCCATCTTCTGATTGGCGAGAACGGGCCATTGCGCATTCGGCGTGAACTGGGTGCAGGAAGGCGCCGCGCTCGCGTGAGCGGCGACGGCGAATAACAGACTGGCAAGCCACTTCTTCATGTGTCGGGGGATCGATGGATGGGGGCGCAAGTATAGCGTCGCGGCTCGCATCGAGCGACCTCGAAAGACCCATCGAGCCCACGGAAATGGAGCAGGCGGAAGCGGAAGAACATCGGGCTGCGAATGAACGGTACTTTGGCTTCGGTACCGGATTCGCGGCTGCATCGCGGCGCGCAGAACGCAGCGGAAAAACATGGGACAGAACGCAGCGCAAAAACACAACGGAAAACCGCAGTGCAAAAAAAATGGGCCGCTTTGCAGCGACCCGAATGCGTGGACTTCCGACTCTACGTACACAAGCTTAAGACCATCTTAAGTGCTGCAACGCCACGTGCAGCCGTGTGCGTTTGCGTACGCGCAGATTGATGCCTGCGAACAGGCGTTCGCGTATGAGCCGGAAGTTTCGACCGGAAAGCGCGCGACAGATAAATCGCGCTAGAACTTAATTACCGAATACGCTGTGTTCCGCGCGGACCTTTTGGCGGTCCACCGCTTGCAGGCGCCAGAACCCGCTGGTTGCTTGATGCGTGCGTAACGTGGTCCATGCGGCGGCGCCTTGTGCCGCGCTCACGCGTTCCTTGCGATCGACGTGCAGGCCGCGCAATGTACATAGCGGCGCATCGGCACTCGGCGCGCAGAGCGTGGTTACGCCGTCTTCGTCGTCGTGTAATTCGCCCCATGGGGGCAGGTCGATCCCTTGATGCGCTTCTCTCGACCACCGGTGTTCGTCGGTGTCGAGCCAGAGCACAGCATAGTCGTGGCTTACGGTGGGATCGGAACCGTTGATCAGGATGGTCAGTCGCATGTCAGTTCCGTGCAAAGTGCAGTTTGCGAAGTGCTTTATCAGTCTAGGTGGCGCCGCGCGTTATGCAAGGCAAAAGACATGACCTGAATCAAAGACGAAAGTAAAGTGCGCGCACGACGTGTGTGGCGTCGTGCGCGCACATCAACAGCGCAAGAAACGAGCAGAAATACACTCGATAAAACGTGCTCGATCGCGCCTCGAAAACGTTCCGACACTCGCTCAGGCGAGATCGAGCGAAGCCGTCAGATCGCCGAGCGGCGCGAGACCGTTGCTCGCAAACGCTTTGTCGCGCGCAACCACGCCGTCGAGCGGCGCGAGTCCGTGCACGCGGGTGATGAAGCGCAGGATCGAGTTCGTGTCGTACACGGTGTGATCGACGTAGCCTTTCTTCGCGAGCGGCGAGATCACCAGCCCGGGAACGCGCGAACCCGGACCCCAGCGGTCGCCGACCGGCGGCGCGACGTGGTCCCACCAGCCGCCGTTTTCGTCGACGGTGACGATCACGACCGTGTTCTGCCATTGCGGGCCGCGCTGGATGTGCTCGATCAGCGTCGCGATATGGCGGTCGCCCGATTCGACGTCCGCGTAACCCGCGTGCATGTTCAGGTCGCCTTGCGGCTTGTAGAACGTGACGGTGGGCAAGCGGCCCGCATCGATATCGGCGATCAGGCGATTGGTCGACGCATCGTTGCCGAGGCCGCCGTCGCGCAGATAGCGGCGCCGTGCCTCGGTGCCCGGCGCGTAATTGGCGAAGTAGTTGAACGGCTGATGGTGGTACTGGAAGTCGGGCACCGCACCCGTGTCGCGATGATCGAGCGCGTATTGCCACGCGCCGCTATACCACGCCCAGTCGACACCCCTGGCCGTCAGGCGATCGCCGATCGTCGCGTAGTGCTGCGGCGGCATCACGCGCGGGTCCGACGGGTCCGCGAAGGCCGTGTCGCCGCCTTCGGCCGGGCGCACGCTGCTCGGCTGATACGGCGGGGCCATCGTGTTGACGCCGTAGCCGTCGGGCGTGAACGCGCCGTCGTTGACGAATTTCGGCGGACCGTCGAGCGCCGAGGCGGGCGAGTTCGCCGCGAGTTTCAGGCGCGTGCCGGCCGGGTCGTCGCCGTCCAGGACCGACACCATTTTCTTCGCCGGGCTGTTGTGGATGTCGGGGTAGTACGGCGCCTGCGCCGAGATCAGGAAGATGTGGTTCAGCCACGAGCCGCCGAAAGCGGCCATGAAGAAGTTGTCGCACAGCGTGTATTGCTGCGCGAGATTCCACAGACGCAGCGTGTCGGCAGAGCTGCGGTAGTGCCCCATCACGAGGCCGCCCGAGTCGCCCCACGCGGCGAACTGGTTGTTGCGTCCCGCGTTGATCTGCATCTGGTTCTGATAGAAGCGATGGATCAGGTCGCGCGTGATGACGCCGTTCGGCAGCGGCTTGCCGTGCGCGTCGACAATCTGGAACGGCCGGTTGTGCAGAGGCTCGAGGTCCTTTTCGCCGATCATGTAGCGCTTGCCGCCCACTTCCTGCGCCTGCGGCACGAGCCCGCCCCAGATCGCCGGCAGGCGCGGCAGCGGCGTCTTGCCGTCGCGGTCGAGCTGCACGTAGCGTTCGGCGCCGACCGCATCGAGCGGATGCTGCACGCCCGGGTAATGGCCGTACAGGTTCGCGAAGCTGCGATTCTCGGCGTAGATCACCACGATGTTCTTCACCTGATCGTGCAGCGCGGCATCGAGCCGCAGATCGGCGGCGCTGCGCGGCGGCCCGTTGCCGGCAAGACCCTCGCCGGTCTTGCAGCCGGCCAGCGCGAGGCCGATGCCGACCGCCGCGAGACCGGTGAGGACGCGCCGGCGTTCGGGATCGTCGGGGGTGTCGGCGGCGTTGTCGATGCCGTTGGCGTTGTCGAGATGCGGCGGCTGGTGTGGATCGTGGTCGGTCATCGGTGAGTTCCGGTTGGACGTGACGCTTGCATCCGCGACACACGAGGCGGGGCGCGCGACACCGGTTGCGAGTGCGCGGAGGCCGGCTGGCCTCGCGGTTTACCGCTTATGGCAGCCGACGCTTCACACGCCAGCTGCTGTGCGTCGCGTCGACGGCAAATAGTAGCCAGTGGCGCGCGGCCACGGGATGACGTTTTTGTGTCGCATAGCCGTCGACGGTCAATTCGAGTTCGTCATGCGCGCGCCGGTGGCAGGTGGCATGCGCGCCCGAGCCGTCCGCGAATTCGACGATCGCCTCGGCGCGGCTGGCCGCCTCAGTCGCGGCCGCGGGTTCAGGCAGATGCGCGATGCGCACCGCGCAGCCCGGATAAAGATGCGAGTCGGCAACCTGAATCTGCACGGCATCGGACATGGCATGCTCTCCCTACGCATGGGCGGTGCGAGAGCGCGGCAGTGCAGCATGCCGCGCAATGGACCGGCACAAAGAATAGCACCGCATCGGTGCGCCACGATGCACCCGACGCGTGCGCGTCGCGCGCCGCGCACGCCGAACCGGCCGCATGGCCGGGCGCCGCATGCTTCGCGCTATGATGACGATCTATACACAGTGAATCGCAGAGAAATGGCAGCCAAGATGGCAAAAGAAGACCAGACAGGCGTGGGACGCAAATCGCTGAAGTCGCGCGCGGCGGCGGTTTCGACTGCACACAGCGAAGCGGCGCAGCCGCTCACGGAGAGCGTCGACGCAACCGGCGCCGCCGACGACGAAAACACCGGCGGCTCGACCTATCTGGTGCCGGGCCTCGAACGCGGCCTGCGCATCCTGGCCGAATTCAGCGCGCGCGAGCCGGTGCTTGGCGCGCCCGAGTTGTCGAAGCGGATCGGCATTCCGCGCACCACCACGTTTCGCCTGCTGCAGACGCTCGAAGCGCTTGGCTTTCTCGAACGCGCCAACGGCGACCGCTATTTCCGCCTGAGCGTCGCGGTGCTGCGGCTCGGCTTCGAGTACCTCAGTTCGCTCGAACTGACCGACATCGGCACGCCGATCCTCGAACGCCTGCGCGACACGACTGGCCTCAGCACGCATCTGCTGATCCGCGATCAGCGCGACGTCGTGTTCGTGGCGAAGGCGCAGACGCACGAGCCGATGTTCAGTTCGGTGAAGGTACACGTCGGCACGCGCCTGCCCGCGCATGCGACCGTGCATGGCCAGGTGCTGATGGGCGATCTGAGTTTCGAGGAATTGCGCCAGCTTTATCCGGAACCGCAGCTTCAGCGCTTCACCGAGCGCACGCCCGCGACGGTCGAAGAACTGTACGGGCGGGTGCGCGAGAGCGCGGCGCTCGGCTATGCGGTGAGCGAGGCGTCGTTCGAGCGGGGCATTTCCGTGGTGAGCGCGCCGGTGCGCGATCAGAGCGGCAAGATTGCCGCCGCGCTGACGATCACGATTCCGCGCTCCGACATCGGTGAAGTCGCCGAGCGCGAACCGCTCGTCATTGCCGTGTGCCAGGCGGCGCTCGATCTGTCCGAGCGTCTCAGCTACCGTCCGCGCCCGGACGATCCGACCGCGATGCAGGCGCGGCGCCGGCGCGTCGCGGCTCATTGACCGCACGCCGACCGTACGCGCTTATTTCAGCGCTTGCTTCAGATCCTCCGGCGAGTCCCGCTGCCCTGCGCAGCCGGACTCGCCGTTTCACATCGTCGGGCAGGTAATCAGAACGAGTGGTGGATGCCGCTCAGGACGATCGCCTGATTGCGGCCGCTCGACACGCCCGCGGTGAAGAACGCCGCATCGGTATTCGAACCCGCGCGCTGATACAGCGCGTTGACGTAGACCTGCGTCGACTTCGACAGCGCATAGATGTCGCCGATCATGAACTGCGTCCAGCGATGGCCGGCGAGCGTCGTGGTCGCGGCGCCGCCGGCGATCGTGTTGTACGGCGTGATCATCCAGTTCGCGCCGCCGTCGTAGCTCTGGTAGGTGTCCGAATGGCCGGCGCTTTCGAGCTTCACGCGCGTGTACAGGCCGTGCACGAGTACCTTGCCGAACTGGTACGACAGACCCGCGCCCATGTTCTGCAGCTTGTCGGCCATATAGGTCGCGGCCGGCTGACCCTGGAAGCTCGTGATGCCGGTCGTGACGATCGACGGCGTGCGGTTGTTTTCGTCGGAGTAGCTCGCGCCTGCCTTGAAGCCGCCGTTCGCATACGTTGCCGCGAAGCCGTATTCGCGGCCGGTCGCGAAGTTGGTCTGGTTGCCGAGGCCCATCATCGCGCCGACCGTGAAGCCGCCGAACGTCGCCGAGCGGAATTTCACCGAGTTGTCGTAAGGCACGATGGCGGTGTTGGCGAGCGCGTCGATGTTGCCCGGGTGGAACGCATACCAGCTCGCGCCCAGATAGGCGGTGCTGAACGTGCCGAGCACGTCGAAGCTGAACGGCGTCTGATGGCCGAAGGTCAGCGTGCCGATCGAGTCCGACGAGAGGCCCACGAAAGCCTGGCGATTGAACAGCGTGCCCGCTTTCGCCATCGCGCCGGTGTTCGTATAGAAGCCGTTTTCGAGCTGGAACACCGCCTTCAGGCCGTTACCGAGGTCTTCGACACCCTTCAGGCCCCAACGATCGGGCTGCGTGTTGCCCTGTTCCATCATCCACTTCGAGCTGCCGCCCACGTTGCTGATGTAGGCGACGCCGGCGTCGAGGCTGCCGTATAGCGTCACGCTGCTCTGCGCCCATGCGCAAGGGGTCATGCAAGCTGCCGTCAAGCCGGCCGCAATGATTTGCTTCACCGTTGGTTCTCCTGGTCCCTGATCCCGCGGCGCGGACTCTCGCCGGATGCGCCGTCGCTGACCTGTACTTGGGGTTGTCGATGCCGTTCTGATTTCTTTGCCAGAACCTCGTGGGTCTTACGTTCCATATATGGACAGACGTATCGCCTATGGAAAGTATAGTGAAGCCTCGAACGAGTAAATTAAATTTTGAGATCGGTATAAACCCGCACGCGGGGCGGCGCGTCCCTCTGCGGATTGCGCTCCGGCCATATCCATCAAAGGCCCGCGTGGTATGCGGTTGCGCGCGGCATGCGGCGCCTCGATGTATCGCCGATGCGACAGTCAGTGTTTTCCCCTAAGGAGCGATTTTTTTATTTTCTCCGCGCGGGACGACTCCTATAATTGACCATACACGAACTGATGTTCCTTATATGGAACGCAGAGGCTCAGGAGAAGGCGAGAAATGACTGAACAATGGCGCTGCGCCGGACATGCCGGCGAACTGTCCGAAGACTCCCCGCTCGAGTTCAAGCTCGACGACACGGAAATCGGCATCTACAAGGTGGGCGACGAAATCTACGCGATGGAAAACGTCTGCCCGCACGCGTACGCGTTGCTGACGCAAGGCTTTGTCGACGGCGACACCGTCGAATGTCCGCTGCACGAAGCCGTGTTCCATATCCCGACCGGCAAGTGTCTGAAAGAGCCGGGCGGCCGTGACCTGAAGATGTACGCCGTACGTCTCGCAGGTGAAGAAATCCAGATCAAGGTGGAATGACATGCGAGAGGTAGCCGTGAATTTCAATCCCTTCCTGAAGCCGTGGCTGGCGCCGCAACCGAACAACGTCGCGGGTAAAGGCCTGATCGAAAAGCCGGGCGAGAGCAGCAACATGATCTGGCAGAACCGCAAGGCCGAGCCGACCCAGTACGAAAACGACTTCGGCGATGCGCTCGAACGTGTTTTCGAAGCCGGTGCGACGGAATTGCAGGAAGTCGCCGATGGCCTGAACCGCGACGGTTTCCGCACCGCCGAAGGCACTCAGTGGAACGCCGAGCGCCTCGCCGCCGAATTCCGCCTGCTCGCCGACTAGGCGCGCTCTCCCGAACACGTTTCATCGCATCCGTACTGGAGTCTCTTCATGACGTCCCCCACTACAACCGAAGGCACGGCTGATCCGATCAAGTCGTACCTCGACCAAGGTCTCCGCAATTACTGGTATCCGGTCGCCCCGAGCTGGCAGGTCGGCAACGCGCCGATCGGCGTGACCCGTCTCGGCGACCAGATCGTGCTGTGGCGCGATCAGGAAGGCAAAGTCCACGCGCTCGAAGACCGCTGCCCGCACCGTGGCGCGCGTCTGTCGCTCGGCTGGAACCTCGGCGGCAGCGTCGCATGCTGGTATCACGGCATCCAGGTGGACGGCAGCGGCACGGTCGTCAACGTGCCGGCGGTCGCGAGCTGCCCGCTCGAAGGCCAGAAGTGCGTGAAGTCGTATCCGGTCGAAGAACACGCCGGCGCGATCTTCCTGTGGTTCGGCGACGAAGCGCACAAGGAACCCGTGCCGCTCGTGCTGCCGGAAGAACTGGTCGGCGAGGAATACGCCAGCTTCCTGTGCATGTCGAACTGGAAGTGCAATTACCAGTACGCGATCGACAACGTGATGGACCCGATGCACGGCGCCTATCTGCACGCGACCTCGCACTCGATGGCCGAAGGCGACAAGCAGGCCGACATGCGCGTGCGCAAGACCGAAACCGGTCTGATGTTCGAAAAGATCGGCCAGCGCGACGTCAACTTCGACTGGGTCGAACTCGGCGAAACCGGCGCCCTGTGGATGCGCCTCGCGATTCCCTACAAGAAGAAGTTCGGCCCGGGCGGCAGCTTCGGCATCATCGGCTTCGCGGTGCCGGTCGAGGGCGACAATTGCCAGGTTTACTTCTGGCGTACCCGCAAGGTGCAGGGCTGGCAGCGCGACGCATGGCGCTTCCTGTATCGCAACCGCCTCGAAGGTCTGCACTGGGACGTGCTCGAACAGGACCGCTACGTTCTCGAAAGCCTCGCGCCGAACGCGCGCGATCACGAGTTCCTGTATCAGCACGACGTCGGCATGACGCGCGTGCGCCGCATGCTGCGCCAACGCGCGCAACAGCACGTCACCGACCTCGACGCCTATCGCGCGGCAGCGGCCGCTGCCGCGCCGGCCACCACCGAAGCCGGTCACAGCCATGCATAACGACGCACTCGCAGCGCTCAAGGGCCGGCGCGTTCTCGTCACGGGCGGCGCGCGCGGTCTCGGCGCGGCGTTCGTCCGCGCGCTCGTGGAAGCCGGTGCCCAGGTCGTGTTCGGCGACGTGCTGCACGACGCGGGCCGCGCGCTCGCGGCATCGCTGAAGGAACAGGGCCACGCGGCGACCTACCTGCCGCTCGACCTTGCCGATCCGGCCAGCGTCAAGCAGTTCGCCGAGCAGGGCGCGGCGCAGTTCGGCGGCCTCGACGCGCTGATCAACAACGCGGCAATCACCAATTCCGGCGGCAAGTTCGCGGACGAGCTGACGGTCGATACGTGGGACGCCGTGATGAACGTCAACGTGCGCGGCACCTGGCTCATGAGCACCGCCGCGCTGCCGTATCTGCGCGACTCGGGCCGTGGCGCCGTCGTCAACATCGCCTCGGACACGGCGATGTGGGGCGCGCCGAAGCTGCTCGCGTACGTCGCGAGCAAGGGCGCCGTGATCTCGATGACGCGCTCGCTTGCGCGCGAATTCGGCGCGCACGGCGTGACCGTCAACGCGATCGCGCCGGGCCTGACCGAAGTCGAGGCGACCGCCTACGTGCCGGCGGAGCGCCATCAGTATTACCTGCAAGGCCGCGCGCTCACGCGCGCACAAGTGCCCGACGACGTAACCGGGCCGGTGTTGTTCCTGTTGTCCGATGCCGCCCGCTTTGTGACCGGCCAATTGCTGCCGGTCAACGGCGGCTTCGTGATGAATTGATCTTGTCGAATCGAAAGGAGAAACAGATGGCGGACGTTGACAACGAACGCAAGTCCTGGGACCAACCCGCGGACGCGAACTTCCAGCAGTGGCTGGACGGCCGCGTCGCGCGCTTCGAAACGCGTCGCTACGACTGGGACGCGCTGAAATTCCAGGCCGACTACGACCCGAAGTATCGCCGTGCGCAGATGCGCTACGTCGGCACGGGCGGCACCGGCGTCGCGAAGGACATGAACACCGTGCCGGCAGGCGGCTTCACGTTCTCGACGATGGTGATCCCGGCCGGCAACATCGGTCCGAGCCATATTCATATGGATGTCGAAGAAATTTTCTTCGTGCTGCGCGGCAAGATGAAGGTGGTCTGCGAGCGTGACGGCGAAACGTGGGAAGCCGTGCTCGGCGAGCGCGACCTGATCTCGGTGCCGCCCGGCGTGTACCGCTCGGAGATCAACGTGGGCGAGGAAGACGCGCTGATGTGCGTGATGCTCGGTTCGCCGAAGCCGATCACGCCGACGTATCCGCCGGATTCGCCACTCGCGAAGATCAAGCGCGATCTGGCTGCAAACAAGGCGTAACCGCAGCACCACTGAGGCGCAATTGAAGTACCGCGCCATCGTCGAGCCGTTCACGTCGTTTCACTTCACCCGCGAAGGCAATCATGTCCGTAGTCCCGTCCGCCAATGCCGATCAGCATGCCGCGCTCGAAGCGCGTCTCGCGCGCTATCCGGCGCAGCACAGCAGCCTGGCCGCGCAACGCGTCGTGAGCTATCGCGAAGCCGGCCAGGCCGGCAACGATGCGCTGCCGCTCGTGCTGCTGCATGGCATCGGTTCGGGCGCGGCATCGTGGGTGCAGCAGTTCGACGCGCTCGGCGCGACACGCCGCGTGCTGGCCTGGGATGCGCCGGGGTATGGCGCATCCACGCCGGTCGCGGCGGCTTCGCCGCTCGCTCAGGACTACGCGGCCGTATTGAAGGAATGGCTCGACACGCTCGGCATCGAACGCTGCGTGCTGGTCGGACATTCGCTCGGCGCGATCATCGCCGGCGCATTCGCGCTTGCGCATCCGCAGCGTCTTGCCGGTCTGCTGCTGCTGTCGCCCGCGGGCGGCTATGGCGCGGCGTCCGCTGACGTGCGCGACGCGAAATGCGCTCAGCGTCTCGCGATGCTCAACGAACTCGGCCCGCAAGGGCTCGCCGAAAAACGCAGCGCCAACATGCTGTCCGCTCACGCGAACGACGCGGCGCGCGCATGGGTGCGCTGGAACATGGCGCGCGTGATCCCGCACGGTTACGCGCAGGCCACGCATCTGCTCGCCAACGCCGATCTCGCCGGCGACCTCGCGCGCTACGAAGGCCGCGTCAACGTCGCGGTCGGCGCCGAAGACACGATTACCGCGCCCGAAGCCTGCGAAAAGATCGCGCTCGCCGCGCGCACCCGCCTGCAGATCGTGCCGCGCGCGGGACATGCGGGCTATATCGAAGAACCCGCCGCGTACACCGCGATCATCGATACGTTCAGCCGCGCAAGCGGCATCTAACCGAGCCAACGCGGAGCCATGCAATGACGCCCGACACGCCTGATGCGCCCGACGCCGAGCGCAACGAAACCAGCAGCGATTCCGGCTACCGGGTGCCGGGTCTCGAACGAGGCCTGAACATCCTGATGGAGTTCTCGCCGCGCGAGCCGGTGCTCGGCGCGCCGGAACTGTCGCGCCGCCTGAACATTCCGCGCACGACGGTGTTCCGTCTGCTGCAGACGCTCGAATCGCTCGGTTTTCTCGAACGCGCCGACAAGGACCGCAACTATCGCCTCGGCATCGCGGTGCTGCGGCTCGGCTTCGAATACCTGAGCTCGCTGGAGCTGACCGACCTCGGCCTGCCGATCATCGAGCGGCTGCGCGACGACACCGGCCTCACGAGCCATATCGTGATTCGCGACGGACGCGACGTGGTGTTCGTCGCCAAGGCGCAAAGCCATGCGCCGATTTTCAGCTCGGTGAAGGTCAACGTCGGCACGCGCCTGCCCGCCTATGCGACGACGCACGGCCAGGTGCTGATGGGCGACCTGACGCTCGACGACCTGAAGAAGCTCTATCCCGAGCCGGAACTGGAGCGCTTCACCGCGCAGACGCCGGCCACGGTCAACGAACTCTACGAACGGATTCGCGACGACGCGCGGCGCGGCTTCGCGATCAGCGAGTCGTCGTTCGAGCGCGGCATTTCGGTGGTCAGCGCGCCGGTGCGCAACGACACGAACCGCATCGTCGCGGTCATCACGACGACGATCCCGCGCCGCGAGATCGACGTGTCGCTGCTCGACGGCGGGCTCGTCGACAAGGTGCGCCGCGCGGCCGAAGAACTGTCGCAGCGGCTCAATTACCGGCCGAAGCTCGGACCGAACGCAGGCAACAAATACATGAAGGCACTGGGGCTCTGATGATCCAAATCGATTTGACCGGACAGGTAGCGGTGGTGACGGGCGGTTCGTCCGGCATCGGTCTCGCGACCGCCGAACTGTTTCTGCAAGCGGGCGCGTCGGTCGCGATCTGCGGCCGCGACAGCGAGCGTCTCGCGAAAGCGCAAGCCGCGCTCGTCGCGAAGTTTCCCGGCGCGCAACTGCTCGCGCAGCGCTGCAACGTGCTCGATGCCGACGAAGTGAGCGCATTCGCGCAGGCCGTGCAGCAGCGCTTCGGCCGCACCGACATGCTCGTGAACAACGCGGGCCAGGGGCGCGTCTCGACCTTCGCCGACACGAGCGACGACGCATGGCGCGAAGAGCTCGACCTGAAGTACTTCGGCGTGATCCGCCCGACGCGCGCGTTTCTGCCGATGCTCGACGACACCGCCGGCGCCGGCCGCAACGCGGCCATCGTCAACGTGAATTCGCTGCTCGCGCTGCAGCCCGAGCCGCACATGGTGGCGACCTCGTCGGCGCGCGCGGGTCTGCTGAGTCTCACGAAGTCGCTCGCGGTCGAACTCGCGCCGCAGCGCATCCGCGTCAACTCGATCCTGATCGGCATCGTCGAGTCGGGGCAGTGGCGCCGCCGCTACGAGACCCAGGCACAGTCGGGCCAGAGCTGGGAAGACTGGACCGGCGAGCTGGCGCGCAAGAAAAACATTCCACTGGGCCGTTTCGGTCGTCCCGAAGAGGCCGCTCAAGCGCTTTTTTATCTGGCTACCACGCTGTCGTCGTACACGACGGGCAGTCACATCGATGTTTCTGGAGGCGTTGCACGACATGTCTAATAAAACCACCGTTGGCGAACTGATCGCCGCCTTTCTCGAGCAATGCGGCGTCCAAACCGCATTCGGCGTGATCTCGATCCACAACATGCCGATCCTCGACGCAATCAACACGCGCGGCAAGATCCGCTATGTCGGCGCGCGCGGCGAAGCCGGCGCGGTGAACATGGCCGACGGCCTTGCGCGCGTCTCGGGCGGCCTCGGCGTCGCGTTCACGAGCACGGGCACCGCGGCGGGCAACGCAGCGGGCGCGATGGTCGAAGCGCTGACGGCGGGCACCGCACTGCTGCACGTGACCGGCCAGATCGAAACCGAATACCTCGACCAGGACCTCGCGTATATCCACGAAGCGCCGGACCAGCTCTCGATGCTGCAATCGATCTCGAAGGCCGCGTTCCGCGTGCGTTCGGTCGAAACCGCGCTGCCGACGATCCGCGAAGCCGTGCGCGTTGCGCAAACGGCGCCGAGCGGCCCGGTCAGCGTCGAGATTCCGATCGACATCCAGGCGGCCGAAATCGAGTGGCCGAACGATCTCGCCGCGCCCCACGTGACGACGCTCACGCATTGCAAGGACCGCGTCGCGCAACTCGCCGAACAACTGACGAAGGCGAAGCGCCCGCTGCTGTGGCTCGGCGGCGGCACGCGCCACGCGCGCGCGGCGGTCGAGCGTCTGGTCGCACTCGGCTTCGGCGTCGTGACGAGCGTGCAGGGCCGTGGCGTGCTGCCGGAAGATCATCCGGCCACGCTCGGTGCGTTCAACGTGCACTCGGCGGTCGAGAGCTTCTACAAGACCTGTGACGCGCTCGTCGTGGTCGGCTCGCGTCTGCGCGGCAATGAAACGCTGAAGTACAAGCTCGCGCTGCCGCAGCCGCTGTATCGCATCGACGCCGACGCGCTGGCCGACAACCGCGGTTATCGCAACGAGATGTTCATTCACGGCGACGCCTCCGCGGTGCTCGAGGAACTCGCGACGCTGCTCGAAGGCAGGCTGAAGGTCGATCCGCAGTTCGCGCAGGACCTCGCTGCCGCGCGCGAAAGCGCGGTTGCCGACGTCGCCAAGGGTCTGGGTCCGTACAAGCGTCTCGTCGACGCGCTGCAGGACGCCGTGGGCCGCGACTACAACTGGGTGCGCGACGTCACGATCTCGAACAGCACGTGGGGCAACCGCCTCTTGAAGATCTTCTCGCCGCGCGCGGGCGTGCATGCGCTCGGCGGCGGCATCGGCCAGGGCATGCAGATGGGCATCGGCGCGGCGCTCGCGGGCAATGCGGCGAAGACCGTCGCGCTGTGCGGCGACGGCGGCTTGATGGTCAACGTCGGCGAACTCGCGACGGCCGTGCAGGAAAACGCCAACGTGATGATCGTGCTGATGAACGACCAGTGCTACGGCGTGATCCGCAACATCCAGGACGCGCAATACGGCGGCCGCCGCTGCTACGTGCAACTGCATCAGCCGGATTTCGCACAGTTCTGCGCAAGCCTGAAGCTGCCGCACTACCGCATCAAGTCGCTCGACGACGCCGCCGCGATCATCCGCGAAGGCATGGCGCAGACCGGCCCGGTGCTGGTCGAGGTGGACATGCTGTCGGTCGGCACCTTCGCGACCCAGTTCGCGGGCCCGCCGGTCAAGGAAAAGGAGCCGCAACATGCATGAGGTCGGCTACGCGGGGCACCACGCGCCCCTTGATGTCGCGATGATCGGTTTTGGCGCGATTGGCCAGGCGGTGTACCGCTCGGTCGCCGGCGATCCGGCCGTGCGCGTCTCGCATGTGATCGTTCCCGAGAAGCAGCTGACGTCGGTGCGCGACATGGTGGGCGCGGGCGTCGACGTGGTGTCGTCGGTGGCGGCGCTCAGCACGAAGCCGCAGTTCGCGCTCGAATGCGCGGGCCACAGCGCGCTCGTCGATCACATCGTGCCGCTGCTGAAGTCGGGCACCGATTGCGCGGTTGCGTCGATCGGTGCGCTCTCCGACGTCGCGCTGCTCGACGCGCTCGCCGCCGCGGCCGATGCGGGCGACGCGACGGTCACGCTGCTGTCGGGCGCGATCGGCGGTATCGATGCGATCGCCTCGGCGCGTTTCGGCGGTCTCGACGAAGTGCTGTACACGGGCCGCAAGCCGCCGATCGGCTGGCTCGGCACGCCGGCCGAAGAGGTCTGCGACCTGCGTACGCTTAGCGAAGAGAAGGTGATTTTCGAAGGCACCGCGCGTGATGCGGCGCGGCTCTATCCGAAGAACGCCAACGTTGCCGCGACGATCGCGCTCGCCGGGCTCGGCCTCGACAACACGACGGTCAAGCTGATCGCCGATCCGAACGTGACGCGCAATGTGCACCGCATTCTCGCGCGCGGCGCGTTCGGCGAGATGTCGCTCGAAATGAGCGGCAAGCCGCTGCCGGACAACCCGAAGACGTCCGCGTTGACCGCTTACAGCGCGATCCGCGCGCTGCGCAATCGCGCCGCGCGTTGCGTGATCTAAGACCCACCAGGCCCCCGGCCTGCAAGCAACCGGAATGACCGACATGACTCACTTCGATACCAGCCTCGTGCCCAACGGCGATATTTTTATCGGCGGCGAATGGCGGCAAGGGCGCGGCAACCCGTATAAAAGCCTGTATCCGGCGGATCAGTCGGTCAACATGGAAATCTCGACGGCCAGCGCCGACGACGCGCGCGAGGCGGTCGAAGCCGCCGACGCCGCGTGGCGCAAGCCGGACTGGTCGGGTCTGAAGCCGCATCAGCGCGCGCTGATCCTGTACCGCATCGCCGACCTCATCATGGCGCGCCACGAAGCGCTCGCGAATCTGCAGCGCCGCGACAACGGCAAGCCGATCGGCGAGACGCGCGTGCTGGTCGCGAGCGCGGCGAATACGTTCCGCTATTTCGCGGCCTGCCTCGAAACGCTCGACGAAGAAGTCACGCCGTCGCGCGGCGACTATCTGACGATGAGCCTCTACGAGCCGATCGGCGTGGTTGCGGCGATCACGCCGTGGAATTCGCCGATCGCCTCCGACGCGCAGAAGCTCGCGCCGGCGCTCGCGGCCGGCAACGCGGTGGTGCTGAAGCCCGCCGAAGTCACGCCGCTCGTCTCGCTCGCGCTCGCGCGCATCTGCGAGGAAGCGGGCGTGCCGAAGGGCGTCGTGAGCGTGCTGCCGGGCAAGGGCTCGGTGATCGGCGACGTGCTCGTGCGCCATCCGCTCGTGAGGAAAGTGTCGTTTACGGGCGGCACCGAAGTGGGCCGCGGCATCGCGCGCATCGCGGCGGACAAGCTGATGCCGGTGTCGCTCGAACTCGGCGGCAAGTCGCCGACCATCGTGTTCGACGACGCCGATCTCGATCACGCGGTCAACGGCGTGCTGTACGGCATCTTCAGCTCGTCGGGCGAGGCGTGCATCGCGGGTTCGCGCCTGTTCGTGCAGCGCTCGATCTACGACACATTCATGCAGCGTCTCATCGAAGGCGCGCGCAAGCTGCGCGTCGGCGATCCGTCGCGCGACAACACGCAGATGGGTCCACTGATTACGCAGGCGCATCGCGAATCGGTCGAGCGTTATATCGCGCTCGGCCTCGAAGAAGGCGGCCGTCTGCTGTGCGGCGGCGAGCGTCCGGTCGGCGACGGCCGCGAAGCGGGCACCTATCTGCAACCGACGATTCTCGACGGCCTCACTAACGAGGCGCGCATCTGCCAGGAGGAAATCTTCGGGCCGGTGCTCGTCGCGATGCCGTTCGATGACGAAGCGGCGCTGCTCAAGGCAGCGAACCACAGTGTGTTCGGCCTCGCCGCCGGCATCTGGACGCGCGACTACAAGCGCGCCTACCGCACTGCGCGCGCGCTCGAAGCCGGCACGATCTGGATCAACACCTACAAGCTGTTCTCGATCTCGACGCCGTTCAGCGGCTGGAAGGAGAGCGGTATGGGACGCGAAAAGGGCCGTCTCGGCATTCGCGAATACATGCAACAGAAGAGCCTCTACTGGGGCTTGAACGAAGCGCCGTTGGCGTGGGCGAACTAAGGCAGCAAGGAAGAGGCACGTTATGACGATTCTCGGCATTGAACAGATTACCTACGGCGTGACGGATCTCGCCACCTGCCGCCGGTTTTTCGCGGACTGGGGTCTCAAGGAGACCGCGTTCGACGACCAACACGCGCGTTTCGAAACGATGAACGGCTGCACGGTGCTCGTCGTCGACGCGAACGACGCGGCGCTGCCGCCCGCGTTCGAGGACGGCCCGACGCTGCGCGAAGTGACGTGGGGCGTCGCGACGAAGGCGGAACTCGACGCACTGCGCGGCCGCTTCGCCGGCCAGCCCGGCCACTACGAAACCGACGACGCGCTCGGCTGCATCGACCCGAACGGCATGGCGATTCGCGTCGAAGTGACGCGCAAGCGCGCGGTCGACGTGCAGGGTTCGCCGTCGAACGTGTGGGGCAAGACGCTGCGCGTCGATCAGCCGTCGCCGGTCTATGAACGCGCGGAGCCGGTCGAGGTCGGCCACGTCGTGTTCTTCACGAACCAGCTCGCCGAACAGGAAAAGTTCTATCACGAACTGCTCGGCTTCGAGACCTCGGACCGCTATCCGGGCCGCGGCGCGTTCATGCGCTGCGCGCCGCACGGCGGCCACCACGACCTCTTCCTGCTGGCCTTGCCGAACGGCAAACGCGGCCTGAACCATGTCGCGTTCACCGTGCGCGACATCCACGAAGTGTTCGGCGGCGGCATGCACATCAACCGTTGCGGCTGGGAAACGCAGCTCGGGCCGGGACGTCATCCGGTGTCGTCGGCGTACTTCTGGTACTTCAAGAATCCGGCCGGCGGCCTGATCGAGTACTACGCTGACGAAGACCAGCTCACGCCCGAATGGCAGCCGCGCGAATTCGAACCGGGTCCGACCGTGTTCGCCGAATGGGCGATCGAAGGCGGCATCGACGGCAATACGCGCCGGCAGAAAGACGCGAAGGCGCCGGAAGGCAAGTTCATGACGGAGCGCAAAAATGACTGACGCCGCCACCGCAAAGGCCCAGGCCGCGCATGCGGGGCTCGAAGCGCCGCGCACGGTCGTCGTGATCGGCGGCGGCCAGGCGGCCGGCTGGGTCGTGAAGACGTTGCGCAAGGAAGGCTTCGACGGCCGCCTCGTGATGATCGCCGACGAAGTGCATCTACCCTACGAGCGCCCGCCGCTCTCGAAGGCCGTGCTGGCCGGCGAAGCCGATATCGAAACCGTGCGCCTCGTGAAGCCCGACGACTTCGACGCGCTGAACGTCGAAGCATGGCAGCCCGATTGCGCGACCTCGATCGATCGCGAACAGCGCATCGTGCGCACGCAGTCGGGCCGCGAAGTGCAATACGACCGCCTCGTGATCGCGACCGGCGGCGCGGCGCGCCGTTTGCCCGACGCGCTCGTGAAGACCTCGCATCTCACCTATCTGCGTACGCTCGACGAAGCGGTCGCGCTCGGCGAACGGCTGCGCGCGAGCCAGCGCGTGCTCGTGGTCGGCGGCGGCTGGATCGGTCTCGAAGTCGCGGCGACCGCGCGCAAGCTCGGCGTCGAAGCCTGTGTGGTGGAAGGCGCGCCGCGTCTGTGCGCGCGCTCGCTGCCGCCGCTGGTGTCGGACTTCCTGCTCGATCTGCATCGCGCGAACGGCGTGGACGTGCGCCTGAACGCCTCGCTCGTCGCGCTCGAAGATCACCCGGACGACGCAAAGCGGATTCGCGCGACGTTCGCGGACGGCTCGACGCTCGACGCCGATTTTGCGGTGGCCGGCATCGGTCTCACGCCGCACACGGCGATTGCCGAAGCGGCGGGCGTGAAGGTCGAGAACGGCATCGTCGTCGATCATTTCGGCGCGACCGACGACCCGCGCATCTTCGCCTGCGGCGACGTGGCGAATCATCCGAGCGCATGGCTCAAGCGCCGCGTGCGGCTGGAGTCGTGGGCCAACGCGCAGAACCAGGCGATTGCCGTGGCCAAGGCCTTGCTCGGCAACTTCGAAGCGTATGCGGACATTCCGTGGTTCTGGTCCGATCAGTACGACGTGAACCTGCAGATTCTCGGCGACATTCCGGCCGATGCGCCACTCGCGGTGCGCGGCGATCTGTCGACGCGGCGCGCGACGCTGTTCTATCTGGAAGACAACACGATTCGCGGCGTGATCGCGATCAACACTCCGCGCGAACTGAAGCTCTCGCGCAAGTGGATGAATCAAGGCCGGATCATCGACCTTGCCACCCTGACTGACGCCTCTACGGCGCTTGCCTAACCATTTTTACGGACGGCACCTTGGCATGAGAACCATCGATAACTCAACAGGAGACCGCAGCAGCGCCGGTGTTTCAGGCGCCGTGACGCAGGGCTCGATCATCGCGAGGCTCGAACGCCTGCCGGGGAACGCGCTGCAAGTACGTGCCCGTATCCTGATCGGTCTCGCGACGTTCTTCGACGGCTTCGACGTGATCGCAATCGCGACGACGCTGCCGCTGCTGATTGCGAAGTGGCACCTGACGCCGTGGGACGTCGGCTTTTTGCTTGGCTCCGGCTCCATAGGACAACTGATCGGCGCGTTCCTGTTTCCGTGGTATGCGGAGCGCGGCGGACGCGTGAAGGCAATTGCGCTGAGCTCGGGCATCATCGGCATCACGAGTATTGCGTGCGGTTTTGCGCCGACGTTCGCCGTATTCGTCGTGCTGCGCATTATCCAGGGGCTGGGACTCGGCGGCGAATTGCCGGTGGCCGCGACCTATATCAACGAGATCAGCCGCGCGCATGGCCGCGGGCGTTTCGTGCTGCTGTACGAAATCGTCTTCCCGATCGGGCTGCTCGCGTCGAGCGCGATGGGGGCGTGGATCGTGCCGCGTTTCGGCTGGCCGGCGATGTACTTCATCGGCGGCATGCCGCTGATCCTGTTCTTCGCGCTGCGCAAGCTCGTGCCGGAATCGCCGCGCTGGCTCGCCGTGCGCGACCGGATGGCCGAAGCCGATTCCGCCGTGCTCGCATTCGAACGGGCCGCCAAGGTGCCGCTGCCGCCGGTGGCAAGCTCGGCCGAATTCGACGAGATGGTCAATCGCCATCCGAAGCGCAGCGTCTCGGACCTGTTCGGCCCGGCCTACCTGAAGCGCACGATTGCCGTGGCGATGCTGTGGGTGACCTGCGGCTTTATCCAGTACGGTCTGTCCACCTGGCTGCCGACGATCTACCGCACGATCTATCACGCGCCGTTGCAGCTTGCGCTGAACCTGGCCGTGGCGGCTTCGGTGCTCGGCGTGGTCGGCTCGCTCGTCTGCGCGCTGCTGGTCGATGCGGTGGGACGCAAGCCGATCATCAACATCTCGTTCATCCTGTGCGCGGTGTCGCTGGCGATGGCGGGCGTGTTGCACGACTCGTCGGTGTACGTGGTCGCAACCTTCTGTGCATTCGCGCTTGGCTTCCTCGCGAGTGGCTTCATCACCGCTTACGTGTACACGCCGGAGCTGTACCCGACGAGCATCCGCGCGATGGGTTGCGGCGTGGGCGGCGCCTGGCTCAAGATCGCGGCGATCTTCGCGCCGGCCATCGTGTCGAAGACGATGATCGGCGGCAATCTCGAAGTGGCGTTCTATATCCTCGCTGCCGTGCCGTTCGTCGCGGCGATCGCGGTGCACTTCCTCGGCATCGAAACCAAGGGCAAGGTGCTGGAGCAACTCGAAGCCTGATATCGCATTGCTGATGTGGGTTCAGGAAAACGAAAAGGCGCACCCTGTGGTGCGCCTTTCGTCTTTCCGGCTGCTTTTTTTGCGTTCGCTGCGGAATTGCGACGCGTGGTGCGTCACAGCGCCTTGCGATACACGACGAAGCCCGACCTGTCCGCGACCTTGTCGTAAAGCTTCATCGCGGTCCGATTCGTCTCGTGCGTTTGCCAGTAGACGCGTTCCGCGCCATCGGCCTGGGCGCGCGCATACACGGCTTCGATCAGCGCGCGGCCGACGCCCTTGCCGCGCTCGGTGTCGAGCGTGTAGAGGTCCTGCAGATAGCAGATCGGTCCGGCCAGCGTCGTGTGACGGTGATAGAGAAAGTGCACGAGGCCGACCAGTTGCCCGTCGCGCTCGGCGACGAACGCGTGCATCGGCTCGTAGCCGTCGAAGAAGCGCTGCCAGGTGATGTGCGTGATGTCGCGCGGCAGCGCGGTCTCGCCCGAGCGGCCGTAGAACGCGTTGTACGCATCCCATAGCGGCAGCCATGCGTCGAAATCTTCGCGGATGACGGCGCGAATCAGGATCTGGGCGGACATAGGTGCGGTTCCTTATCGAATGAGGCGGGCAACAGCATGCCTGCCGGGAACGATCGAACCGTCAGCATAGAAAATTCGTGGCGCCATTGTTAGCTCCACGAGGCGCGCAAAATCTGGAACCACGGGTCGAATGGTTCCGCGCGGCGTGTGTTTTTTTAGGGTGGGTGCGCGCGTGACCGCGCGCCGGTGGTGTCACTGCGGGTGCAACCAGGCGGTCAAGGTGCCTTCAGTGACCGCGATCCGGGTTGTGACGAAGCTGGGCGCGTACCTTCTTCGCGGCGAATAGCGGCACGTAATCGAATACGCGCGCGTCCTGCCGGTAATTGGCGAGCGTATCCGCATACAGGCGGGATACCGTTTCGGCTGGCGTGTCGGTTTCTTCGGCGATGCTTCTCACCAGTTCGTCTACATTGGGCTGAGGCTGCGACATGGATCTCTCCGGATGGGGCGGCGGGCTGGGTGGACGGAACGTAAACACAACGTGAACGGCAGGAGTCCATTACAGGACGCGACCCGCCACTATGCCAATTGAATTGGCCTATCGCACGACCCGTTCCACAGAGATTTTTATCTTGCGTCGCAGCAAACGGTTGCCCGATGGGAGCGCGCGGAAAATCAATGGGTGTGGCGGTGGTGGATATCCGGGAAATGCCTATGAGCATGCGTGATCGGCGCATGGTGATGCGGATGGGTATGCGGTTCCTCGCCGTCCCATGCGAAATCGTGCTCGTGCTGATGATGCGCGTCGTGCCGATGGCGATGCGTGTGGTCGAGCGCCTCGTGCGTGTGCGCATGCTCGTGGCGTTCCCGCACATGCAGCCACACGCCGAGCGTCATTAGCGCGGCCGCTACCCAGAATTGCGAAGTCGGCAGTTCGGGCCAGAGCAGCCACGACAGCGTGACGCCGAAGAGCGGCGCAACGGAGAAGTACGCACCGGTTCGCGCGGAGCCGAGATTGCGCAGCGCGACGACGAACAGCACGAGGCTCGCGCCATATCCCGCGAAGCCGGTCAGCATCGCGAGCGCGACGCTCCACGCGGTCGTGCCGTGCGGCCAGCTCGCGCCAACGGCGAACGCCAGCGCCACGTTCACCGGGCCCGCAACGAGCCCCTTCACGCAGGCGATGAAGGTCGCGTCGTGCGTCGACACCTTGCGGGTGAGATTGTTGTCGACGGCCCAGCACGCGCATGCGCCGGCGAGCAGCAGCGCGCCCGGCGGCAGGTCCGCCGCGCCGGGCTGCCAGGCCAGCACGACGCCGCCCGCGACGATGGCGAGCATGCCGACGAACACCGGCAGGTCGACGTTTTCTCGGAATACGATCCATGCGATCAATGCGGTGAACACGCCTTCGAGATTCAGCAGCAGGGAGCCAGTGGCGGCCGGCGTGGTGTTCAAGCCGAGCATCAGCAGCGCAGGCCCGGCGACGCCGCCCGCGGCGATTGCGCCGGCCAGCCACGGTACGTCGCGCAGCGGAAAGCGGTGCGGTTCTGTTGGCTGGGCGGCGGCGGGCGATGTCGAGCGCTGGGCCGAACGACGCGTCGTTCGACGCACCACGCGGCGCGCCAGCATCGCGATGCCAAGGCCGACCCCGCTGCCGAGATAGAACAGGCCCGCCAGCAGAAACGGCGATAGCGAATCGAGCAGCGCTTTCGCGAGCGGCGTGGTCGCGCCGAACAGCGCGGCGGCGAGTAGGGCGGTAAAGGCGGCGCTATGGCGGGACGGCATCGGCGGATCGGCGCTTGAGCAGGGGGAAGGCGGACACGATACCGCGATTGGCGAAGCGGCGCGAGGATCGGGCGCAAGCGGTTACCGCGCCGTAAGCTGCAAGGCCCGCGCGCGTGAGCGTCTACTTCTGCGCCCTCTCCGCCGCGTGGGCGATCCGGTCGCGCACGATGCCGATCGCCTGCTTGAGCGCGTAAACGTCCTGAAAGTAGCGATACGGAATCCGTATCTGGCTCGCGCTTGCGTCGATGCTCTCGATCTCGTCGCGCCATTGCGCGATTTGCGCGCGAGTCGGCGCGAAGTTTTTCCATACCTCGTCTTCGAGCGCCTTGATCTCGCGATACCAGACCTCGAGCCGCTTTTTCATGCGCGCTTCGAGCGTGCGCGGCAGCGCCTGTATGAGACCGATCAGAAGCGCCATGAACGGCAGCAGGATCAGCAGCCGCCGTTCGATGAGACTCGCGAGCCAGAACGGCAGATAGCGGTACAGGAACGGCCGGCCCGATTTGAAGTAGCGGATGCTTTCGTCGGAGATCGGGAATTCCTGGGTGTGCAGATTCGGAAACGTGCCGATCGGCGTGAAGTAGTCCTCGCCGCCGTGGACCGTGCGCGCCGCATCGAGCAGCAGATAGAGGAGCGCCGGATGCAGCGTGTCCTTCGAGACGAGCAGCGCCGTGGCCGCGAGCAGCGTGACGTCGGCGCGCGGCAGATCGTCGGCGACGCTGGCCGAGGCGCGCGGCAGGACGATCTTCGAGAGCGACGGGAATTTCTGCACGAGCGCGTCGGCCTGCGCGAAGCTCATCAGCTTCAGGTTGCTCGTGAGCAGCGTGCGCTGCATGTCGGCGTCGGGTCTGCCGATAAAGAACGCCGCGTCGATCCGACCGCTTTGGAGCCCTTGATAAGCAGCGTTCGCATCCATTTGCAGCAGCGTCGAGTTCCGGCTCGTGATGCCGCTATAGCCGAGCAGGACCTGCGATACGTTGAGCAGACCGCTGCCGGGCACGCCGAGCGAAATGCGCTTGCCGCGCAGTTGCGAGAGAAGGTCGATCGTCGCGTCGCCGCGATAGAACACCCAGATCGGTTCGTACGAGACGGCGGCGATCGTTTGCAGGTTGTCGGTGTCCTTGGGGTTGGTCGTGCCCGACTGGATGAAGCCGACTTCGTAGGTGCTGTCGGGGTCGGTGAGCCGCTGATAATTTTCGATCGAGCCCGACGAGCTGCGAATGTCGAGCTTGATGCCTTCGTGCTTCAGCAGCGGTGCGTAGCGATCGGCAAAGCCGCGATAGATGCCGCCGTCGGCACCGGTCGTGATGACGATCGTGCGCTGGAACGCGGGCTGCAGCACGAGCGCGAGTATCCAGCCGAGGACGACGATCAGCACGATCGCGCCGACGATCAGCAGGCGCTTGCGTGCCCGCGTCATGGGGGCTTTTTGACTGCGTTGAAGCGCGGGGTGGGGTCTCGGCATCGTTACCTGTTTCGGTTCAGGTTCGGCTTGGGTGGGTGGTGGCTGGACGCGGCGCGCCCACGGCTGCGACAACCCGCGGATTACTCGCTCAGAAGATGTTTCAATTCGTCAAGGAACGAGGCCGTAGTGTGGTCCCAAAGAGCCGGGTCGCAATGGCAGCCAAAAAGATCGTCAAACGCCCTGTCCAGACAATTCACATTGGCCTTCTGGAATCGGGCTATCTCTTCCAGCGTCGCGATTCTTTCGTCTTCGGTCATTTCCGCTTTATAGGAGAGAACCAGTTCAGGTATCGAATTCCCATAGAGCGAATAGTCCTCATGGAATCGAGCCATGACCAGCTGTTCGAGATGGCTATAAGCTCCATCATTCATGATCGAATAGTACCAAGTCGTGGCGCGGTACTGTTGCCCACGTCTCTATTTTCGTGACATTGGCGCGCATCGCTTCCGCGATGGCCCACTCTGCCTGCCTGATATCTGTGAATGATGATGCAGCGGGAATATACGGGCCTCGCCTCAGTTGCTCCTTGAGCCATGCTTCGTCCTTGTCGACGTGCTTCAGCGTGTGTCCGCCCAATTCCGGGTTGAGTGCTTTTGCCTCATGCATGGCTTGTGACGCATTACTTTTCGCCGCAGCAATTGCCACGACAACCCGGGGATAATTCGATCTCAACGCGCCTGATCTTTTCAGGTGGTTCGGTCAAGTGGACAAGAGGCTTGTAGATCCTGGCGCGAACATCGTATAGAACCTGAGTCAGACCGAATTGCATCAACATGGCTTTTGCCGAATCGGCCCGTTGCAGTGCCAATTTCTCCGGTTCTTTTTCATTTGCTTCAGCCAATCCGCCGATGGACAGTACCTCTTGAATGGGATACCTGAGGCGCATGTCGATGGCCCAATTCGCCATCTTTAAAACTTGATCTGCCGATATCTGAGCCGAATTTCTTTCGAAATATACGTCGATGTTTTGACCTGGGAGGTTCTGAGAGGTATTGCATGCGAGAGCGCTGGTTGGCAGTAGTACAAGCACCAGATCGATTAGCCTGATAATCATCTACGACATACTCCGCGCGGTCGTTTGCAATATTGCTTGTTGCGACGATAGGAAGCACGAAGAAGTGTCCCCGAAGCTTGTAGCTTCAGGGGCCGCAAGACCAGCATCAATAAGACAACTCGGAAAACACAACCACAGCCGCTCATTCTCACCCGACCACCCTACCCAGCCACCCTCACCTCACCACCCAGATCCCGCGCAATAAACTCCACGAACGCGCGAATACGATTCGACATCTGATGCCTCGGCGAATACACCGCGAAGATATCCGCGTTCGGCGTGTCGTGATCGGGCAGTAACTGGACCAGCGAGCCGTCGGCGAGATACTGCTCGATGTCCCACTCCGCGCGCATCAGGATGCCGTGTCCCTCGAGCGCCCACTTCACGGCGATCTCGCCGTCGTTGGTGGTCAGCGAGCCCTTGATGCGCACCGCTTCCGTCCTGCGTGCCGCGCCCCGTCCCGAAGTCAGGCGCCACACGCCATAAGCTTCGTCACCCTGACGGATGCCGATGCAGTTGTGGCGCGTCAGATCATGCGCGGTCTGCGGCACGCCGTGCGCCGCGATATACGACGGTGCCGCGCACAGCAGGCGCCGGTTCGCCGCGAGGCGGCGCGCGACCACGCGCGTATCGGGCGGCTCGCCGAAGCGGATGCAGACGTCGAAGCTGTCGTCGGTCAGGGGCGGGGGCGTGACCGAGAGCTGCAACTGCACCGACACCTGCGGATACTTCGCGACGAAGCGCGAAATGGCCGGCCCGACGTGGCTGCGCCCGAAGCCGAGCGTTGCGTTCACGCGCAGCAGACCTTTCGGCGTTTTCTTCGCCGAGCCGAGCAGTTCGGCCAGTTCGTCGATTTCATCGAGAATCCGCCGCGCGCGCTCGACATACAGCTCGCCTTCGGGCGTCAGCATCATGCGGCGCGTCGTGCGATTGACGAGCGCGACGCCCGCGCGCTGCTCCATCTGCGTGAGGTGCTTGCTGACCGCGGCGGCCGTCAGCCCCAGTTCGCGCGCGGCCGCGCTCAGGCTGCCGGAGGCGGCGAGCGTCGAGAAAAAGCTCAGATCCGATGGCTGGACGGTAGCGCTCATCGCGTTCTCAGCCCCCTTTTATTTGTGAATACAGGTTAAAGATGCTTTGAGTCTAGCACCGGTTTTTACCCGCGAGACAGCGCTAGAGTGCGATCACACCCTTCACACAGCACAGGACGGAGACATGAAAACCTATCGCATCGCAACCATTCCCGGCGACGGCATCGGCAAGGAGGTCGTGCCGGCCGGCGCGCAGGTGCTCGATACACTCGCGAAGAGCACGCGCGCCTTCACGTTCGAGTTCGAGAACTTCGACTGGGGCGGCGACTACCATCGCCAGCACGGCGTGATGATGCCGGAGAACGGGCTCGACGCGATTCGCGACAAGGACGCGATCCTGTTCGGCTCGGCGGGCGACAAGGACATTCCCGATCACATCACGCTGTGGGGGTTGCGCCTGAAGATCTGCCAGGGCTTCGATCAATACGCGAACGTGCGCCCGACGCGCATCCTGCCCGGCATCGACGCGCCGCTGAAGTACTGCAAGCCCGAAGACCTGAACTGGGTGATCGTCCGCGAAAATTCGGAGGGCGAATATTCGGGCGTCGGCGGCCGCGTGCATCAGGGCCATGCGATCGAAGCCGCGACCGACGTGTCGGTCATGACGCGCGCCGGTGTCGAGCGCATCATGCGCTTCGCGTTCCGGCTCGCGCAGTCGCGTCCGCGCAAGCTGCTGACCGTCATCACGAAGAGCAATGCGCAGCGTCACGCAATGGTGATGTGGGACGAGATCGCGCTCCAGATCTCGAAGGAGTTTCCGGACGTCACGTGGGACAAGGAACTCGTCGACGCGGCGACCGCGCGCATGGTCAATCGTCCGGCGACGCTCGACACGATCGTCGCCACCAACCTGCACGCCGATATTCTCAGCGACCTCGCGGCCGCGCTTGCCGGCAGCCTCGGCATTGCGCCGACCGGCAACATCGATCCGGAGCGCCGCTATCCGTCGATGTTCGAGCCGATTCACGGTTCCGCGTTCGACATCATGGGCAAGGGGCTCGCGAATCCGGTCGGCACGTTCTGGTCGGTCGTGATGCTGCTCGAACACCTCGGCGAATTCGACGCAGCAAAGCGTGTGATGCAGGCCGTCGAAGCGGTCACCGCGAACGAGTCGCTGCATACGCGTGACCTCGGCGGCACGGCCACGACCGCCCAGGTGACGGCGGCCGTTTGCGCGTTCATCGAGAAAGCGGCGTCGGTGCCGAACGCCGCGTGAGTGCATGCGAGGTGTGAACGGAGCGCACCTCAGGCGCGGCCTGAGCGCGCGATCAAGCACCGGCCAAAGCCTGGCCGGTGCTTGATCCGGCGGTTGCCTAAGTGTGACCTAAGCGCGACCCGAGCGCGACCTGAACGCACGGACCGCATCCGCTTCAGACAAGGCCGACGCGCGGCTATACCGCGCCATGACACGGCCAGAACACCATCCCAACCCGACTGGCGCGACCCGGAGCCGGCCAGCGTGCAAGCCGCGCGCGGCTCACGGCTGCGTGCCGCAGGAGGAGACAATGACTTCCGAACTCGAAAGCCGGGTGACCCGCAAGCTGATGCTGCGGATCATCCCGTTCGTCATGCTGCTGTACTTCGTGAGTTTTCTCGACCGCGTGAATGTGGGCTTCGCCGCGTTGTCGATGAACAAGGCCATCGGGCTTTCGCCGACCGCCTTCGGACTCGGCGGTGGGCTTTTCTTCATCGGCTATTTTCTGTTCGAAGTGCCGTCGAATCTGATCCTTCACAAGGTCGGCGCGCGCCGCTGGATCGCGCGCGTGATGGTGTCGTGGGGGCTCGTGTCGCTCGCCTCCGCGTTCGTCGTCGGACCGAACAGTTTCTACGCGCTGCGCTTCATTCTCGGCGTTGCGGAAGCGGGTTTCTTTCCCGGCATCATCCTGTATCTGAGCCTGTGGTTTCCGGCGCGCCAGCGCGCGGTCGCGGCCGCGTGGTTCATGGCCGCCGCGCCGATCTCCACCGCAATCGGCTCGCCGATTTCCGGCGCGATCATGAAGCTGCCGCCCCTCGCCGGACTCGCCGACTGGCAAATGCTCTACATACTCGAAGCGTTGCCCGCGATCGTGCTCGGCTTTTTCGTGCTCAAGTATCTGACCGACAAGCCCGCGCAAGCGCAATGGCTTCAGCCGGAAGAGCGCGACTGGCTGATCGCGAAGCTGAAGCTCGAAGCCGACGCGCGGCATGCGCATGCGGGCCACACGGCGGGTGCGCTCAGCGCATTGCGCGATCCGCGCGTGCTTGCGCTCGCGTTGATCTACTTCGGCACCTCGGCGGGACTGTATACGCTCGGCTTGTGGGCGCCGCTGATTATCCGCCAATACGGTTTCGGCTCGTTCGAAACGGGGCTGCTGGCCGGCGTGCCGAGCGTGCTCGCGGTGATCGCGATGGTGTTGTGGGCGAGGCACTCGGACCGCACCGAGGAGCGCACGTGGCACGTCGTGATTCCGTGCGCGCTGGCTTGTGTCGGCTTCGTGTTCGCCGGCCATGCGAGCACGGCGTTGATGATCGTGCTCGCACTCGTGGTCGTGAACGTCGGGATCAGCGCGGCGAAGGCGCCGCTATGGGCGATGCCGAGCATGTTCCTGTCGGGTGCGGGCGCGGCGGCGGGGATCGCGATGATCAACTCGGTCGGCAATCTCGGCGGCTTCGTCGGTCCGTTCGCGATCGGCTGGCTCAAGAACGTGACGGGCGGATATGCCGCGGGCCTCTATGTGGTCGGCGCGACGCTGGCGGTGTCGGCGGTCGTGACGTTGATGCTGAGCCGGCAGTCGAAGCAGGATGCCGTGGCGATGGGGGAGCGGCACGGGCATTAGCGCGTTTCAGGCAGGCTGTTCCACCGCATGGATGAGTGGCGCCGCGTTCGATTTTTCGGGGCGCGCTGGGCCGTCAAGGCCAGCCCCGCGCAGTGATTCTAATCGCGGTACTCGTCGATCTCGATGGTCCCGCCAAGGGCTTCCATCATCGTGCGGATATCCTGCGGGATATCCGTTACACGGTCGCCACTTCGAGTGTTCCAGTAGCAGAAAAAGCGCAGCTTCACCTCTTTTTCGGCGACGACTTGTGGAAGATCGACGCGAGCGAGATTCAGTCTTTGGACGAGAAAGCGAAGATGCGGGGTGAGGTCGTTACTGTGTATGAATCGCTTGCTGCTCGAGCCCCACAAGCCGACGCGACCGGGGCCGGCCAGGCGCCCCGATGGCGTCACAAAAGGCTCTCCTTTCGCTATAGCCGTGTCGGGCGACAAGCCGAAGTACTCGGTCCAGAACATGGGCACGACTGCATCGCCCATGACGTGAAACGTTGCATATGCCAGAGGATGGTTGGTCATTGGCCGATTTCGTTAGTTTGCCCAATCGTGGAAGTTTGCGATTGTGCAGCATGAAACCATCCAAAAAACTCCGCCGAAGCGGTCATCCCGTTCAGAAGCACACAACCCGGGCATCAGTGCATGCCGTGGTGTCGATCATGTTTTCGTCTTCGTTGTGAACTACGTGCATCGCATCGGCGCGTGTGAGGTTCACTCATTCGATCATCATGCATGCGACGCCGAAGCACTCTGGAACAGCCAGATCGAAAATGTATGACAAATAGGCCGCCTGGCATCTATGCTGAGGCATAGGAAGCACTCGCGGCTTGCCCGCTGCGCTGCGTTTCGAATCACTGGCCTTGCACCGTGACGTCACAAAACAGGGAGACAAGATGGCAACGCACGACTCTTCGCAGGCGCTCGACCCGTCGGACTATGTCGCTCAACATCTGCAGAATTTTTCTACGCCGGGACCAGCTTCGGTTACGAGCGGAACGCATCCGGCGTTCTTTGTATGGAGTTCTTATATTCTCGCGATAGCGGTCGTGCTATTTGCCGTATTGGCCGGCTTTGCCGCGCTAAAGGACGGCGGCGCGCCCTTCCGTCTCGGCAGGAGCATGAGCTTCGGCCGGCGTCTGTACGTGTGGTGGTCGTGCGCGTGGCGTCAGTACCTTGCCGGCATCCTGCTCCTTGTGATCTCGATGTTCGCTTTTCACTTTCTGATTCCCAGGGCGGTGGTGCCGCTCATGACGTTCTCATTCGACGTGCTCACGCCTGATTTTGCGAGGAATTCACGGGCATGGTCGCTTGCGATCGCGGCAATGCCGGCGATCATGCTGTTCCTGATTTACATGCTCGCGAGCTTGCCGCTTGCAGGGTACATGGTGCGCGGCGGACTCGTTGCGCATGCGATACGCGGATCGGGCCGCTTCGGCTTCCGGCAGGCCACGCTGCTAGGGGTAACGACGTATGCGTGGGCCGTGCCCGCCAGCCTCGCGATGGCCGGCTTGGCCATTGCGTTGCCGCATCATGCGGAGAATCTGCTGCGTGCGGTTTTTATCGCGGCGTGGGGGATGTATATCGTGTTGCCGCGCCAGGTGCGCAGGATCGAGCGGTTGGGTGGCACGCTTCATTGATTGCGGGCTGCCAGTTTGGATGCGAGATGAGTGGCTTACTGCGTTGCGTCGCGTGTGCCGGTGCTCACGCAACCTCACTACCCGCACACACAGCAGCCTCCGGCCGCGCCTGCTCCAGATGGCGCAGCAGCTTCGTCACCATCAGCACCACGACGAACGCGACGATCACGAAGAACACCGCGAGCGGCGTGAGAATCTGCACCGACACGAAGCCGGCGAGTCCCATCAGCGCCGACGACACGAGCAGCAGCGCACAGCCGAGGATCGCGCTCGTCAGGCCCGCGATGTGCGGGAACAGCGAATTGCCCTTGGCCATCAGCGTCGGATACATCGCGCCCGCGCAGAGGCCCATCAACAGGACGGGTATCGAGAGCGTCCACACGCGCAGGCCGACCGTCAGCGCGAGCAGCAGCATCGCGAGCGAGGCGCCCGCCATCACGCGCGCGCCGATGCGCAGCCGTTGCTCGGCGCTCGGCAGACGCGGACCGTGCAGACGGTTCGACAGGCCGCCGAGGAAATACATCATGCCGATGCCGAGCGCGAGATAGCCGAAGAACGTCGGCGGCCGGTGCAGCGTGTTCTGCACCATGAACGGTCCGATGATGTTGAACACGAGCAGGATGCTGTAGCACAACCCTTGCGCGAGGAAGCAGCTCTGGAACACCGGGCTCGATATCACCTTGCGCGCGTTCGCAATCAGCGTGCGCGGTTCGAGATGCACGGGCTTCGGCAAGGTCTCGCGATAGCGCCACAGCATCGCCTACATCACGATCGAATAGAGAAGCAGGAAGACGAGGCACGCGCGCCAGCCGAACAGGGTTTGCAGATGCGCGCCGATCACCGGCGCGATGATCGGCGCGAGTCCCCACGCGATCGACATGTACGTGAACGCGTGCATCAGCGCGGTGCCCGCGAACGAATCGGTGATGATCGCCTTCGAGAGCAGGTTGGTGGTCGCGATGCCGAAGCCCTGCAGGCAGCGGGCGAACACGAATGTTTCCAGATTCGGCGCCGTGAGCGACAGCAGACAGCCGATCGTAAACACCACGAGCCCGAAAGCGAGCACGCGTTTGCGGCCGTACGCATCGGAGACCGGTCCGAAGATCAGCTGGCCGAACGCGTAAGCGATCATGTAGCCGGTGACGCTCGTCTGGATGGCCTGCGGCGAGGTGGCGAAGTAGCGCGCCATCGCGGGCAGCGCGGGCACGTAGATGTCGATGGCGAGCTGCCCGGCGGAAGCGAACAGGCAAATCATGTACAGCAGGAAGCGCGGCGAGTTCGGCGCGGACTGGGGAAGGACGGACGTAGGGGTATCGGGGGTCATGACTGCGTCAAAAGGGGATTCTGGCGGCGCGGCATCGACGTGGACGTGTTCGGATTTGGAACAAATCCCGAACGAAAGCGGAGGCGCGGCACATGGTTGGTGCGTATTGTGCCTGTGGTTTGCGGGGAAGACGGGATTTCCCTGGTGGGGGAATGGATTGGGCGGCCTGTGGGGCGGCCGGGCGAGGTGGCGATTCGCATGGGCGAACGCGCAGGGCGAACTCGATGCCGCCGATGCCGGCGCGCCCTCGGCGTTGCCCGCGAAACTGCGCAGCAATGGTGCGTGCGCCGATAATGGACCCCCGTACGGCGAGTTTCCCGATCGCCTCGCTATCACCCTCACCGGACGGAACCGCCATGACCGCCCCGATTCCCTTTGTCCCCGACCGCTTCAGGTTCAGCGCGCCCCACTATCTGCTGGGCCGTCCCGCGTATTCTCCGCAACTGATCCGGCGCGTCGCGCAGTCATGCGAATTGCGCGGCTCGCATCGGCTGCTCGATCTCGGCTGCGGGCCGGGGCAGTTGTCGGTGGCGTTTTCGTCGTGGGTCGGCGCCGGTCTCGCGCTCGATCCCGAAGCGGAAATGCTGCGCATCGCGGCCGGCCTCGGCGCGGGGCTCGCGCCGAACATCGAGTATCGCCACGGCAGTTCGTACGATCTGTCGCCCGCGCTCGGATCGTTCCGGCTCGCGGTGATCGGCCGCGCATTTCACTGGATGGACCGGCCCGACACGCTCGCGCGGCTCGATGCGCTGATCGAAGCGCAGGGCGCGCTGGCGTTGTTCTCGACTTCGCCCGTGGCGGATGCGTCGATTGCATGGCTCGCGCCCTATCGCGCGCTGCTCGATGAATATTCGAGCGACGATCCGGCGCGCGAGCAGCGCAGGGCCGAAACATGGGAGAGCCACGAGACGGTGCTCGCGCAGTCGGCGTTTTCGGCGCTCGAACGGATTGCGGTTATCGAAACGCGGCGCGTGTCGGCCGAAGCGCTGCGGGCGCGGGCCATGTCGATGTCGAGTCTGTCGCGCGAACGGCTCGGCGCGCGGCTCGACGAATTGCTCGCGCGTATCGACGTACTGCTGGAAGCCCATGCAAACGACGAGGGCTGGCTCGACGAGCGGATCGAATCGATCGCGTTGATCGCGCGGCGGCCGGTGAGTGGCGCGTGAGGCGACTCCGCTTCGGCTTCGTGTCGGATAACGAGCCCTGAAAACGAGCCCTGAATCGAGGCCGTTTCCTGAGGCTGCTTCTTAAGCGTAGCTAACACAACCGGGACATGAGGCTATGAAGGCCATATCCTGGCAGCATGTCCAGACGCAAAATCAGTAACGAGTTATGCGCGGCGCTGGAGCCGCTGATTCCGGTGTTCGCACCGTGGCCCAAAGGCGGGTGACGCCGAACGGTAGATGACCGTGCGGCCTTGAATGGCATCCTGTATGTCCTGCAAACGGGGATGCCATGGGAAGACCTGCCGCAGGCACTTCTGACAAAAGGCTAAATGGGCGGCTTGTGCGCGCGTTCAATGGCTTTGGTATCCCATCGGCCTACGCGTATCGCATCGAGCAGCATGCCGAGAGTCAGCGTGGGCTTACGGGGTAACAGGTTGACTGGCTTAAGCCTGAGCACGAAACGAACGAACGCCACCACAAGCACGGGAACGATGAGCAGGGCAAATAACGCATTTCCTTCGGGGCCGAAGTAGCGAAGAACGGGAAAGTTTTCACCGCCCGCAACATCGAACCGCTCAAAAAACTGATCGATGAATTCGAACGCATCGTCGCCATCGATGCGCAGATCGTCACTGATGCTTGTTGATGGTGTGAGCGGCTCGGTTTTTCCGGCCCAAGGTATTTCTTCACGCGTGAATGCAACGAGCGCTTCCCATTGTGGATCATTCGCCAAGTCTGTCCTCCGGTTTGACGATCTCGTTGTAACGCTTCATGGTGCGATACATGATGAGCGTCGCATCATAGCCGAACACCATGAAGTCAAGAACCGGAACCATTCGGCCAACGACAGCGGCCAGGTGTGTTGTATATATCCACCTCACGCGAAACGGGATCAAACACCGTTCGGCGTCGCCCGCCTTTGGACGACGGTGCGAACACCGGAATCAGCGGCCCCAGCGCCGCCCATAACTCGTTACTGATTTTGCGTCCGGACATGCTGTCAGGATATGGCCTTCAGCCTCATGTCCCGGTTGTGTTAGCCACTCTAAGGCCACTTCCCGAGACCATTTTTCACCGTTGCCTCACAGGCCGTTTTTTTCATAGCACCGGTACGCCGCAGGTCGTTCGTTCACACGTGTGCGTCGACGTCGCGGAGCGTTTGCGCCAGGTCATGCCGGGTGTGCCGCCAGCGACGCCACGCTTTAGCCGCTTCAAGTAGACTGGCAAGGACGCCGGCCTCGATATGCGGGGCGGCAACCTTCCATCTGCCCGCGAACGGAGGCTTGATCCATGCATGCTGTTCCCCCGCTCGAACACGATATCGCCGATGCGGCCGTCGCCGCGGAGCCTCTTCAGGCGCCGTCGCAGAATGCCGCTTCTGCCGCATCGCCAGCCGGTGCGCATGCCCCCGGCCGTGCCGCCCATGAGGCGCCCGTGCGCGATCTGCGCCGCGTTGCCATTCACCCGGACCATTGGTATCCGCTTGCGTGGTCGCACGAAGTGAAGCGCGGCAAGACGCATGGCGTGACCTTTGCCGGCGAGCCGATCGTGCTCGCGCGCACAGAGACCGGCAAGGTGTTTGCGCTCGAAGACCGCTGCGCGCATCGCCAGGTGCCGCTGCACCAGGGCGTCGTCGATGGCGAGTCGATCCGCTGCGGCTATCACGGCTGGACCTACGACTGCTCGGGCAAGTGCATCGACGTGCCGTACCTCGGCCGCGACCGGCTGCCGAACGGCGTGCGCTCGTATCCGTGCCGGGAAGTCGAGGGGTTGATTTTCGTGTTTCCCGGCGATGCCGCGCTGGCGGACCAGCGGCCGCTGCCCGGTTTCGGCTCGGTGTCGGACCCGAAGTACAGGACGCGCCGCTTCGGCCGTCCGGTCAATTGCCATTACTCGTTCATGCACGAGAACCTGATGGACATGAACCATCAGTTCCTGCATCGCCGGCAGATGGGCAAGATGCGTGCGCGTTCGGTCGGACGGCGGCGCGGCGAGGGCTGGGTCGAAGTCGATTACACGTTTGCGCGCATGGAGGGGCAGCAGCCGCTCGGCGAGGCGATCGTGTTCGGCCAGAATCGCAAGACCGGCGGCAACAACGACAAGGACGTGATGACGATCCGCACCGAGTATCCGTACCAGACGCTGCAAATCCGCAATGCCGAGCAGACGCTCGTGATGGACCTGTGGATCGTCTACGTGCCGCTCGATCGCGAGCAGCGCACCAACCGGACGTTCGGGCTGCTATCCATTCGCAAGCCCGGCATTCCGGGCGCGATGACCTTGCTGTGGCCGCTGCTCGTGTGGTTTACCGAGCGCATTTTCAAGGAGGATCGCGAGATCGTCGAGGCGGAGCAGCGCGCGCACGATGCGCAGGGCGCGGACTGGAATCACGAGGTGTTTCCGGTCATCAACGAACTGCGCGCGCTGCTGCGCGAATGCGGGGTGCCCGATCAGGTGGTGGGCGCGGGTACGGGCGATACCGCGGTGATCCGCTTCCTGGATTCGCGGCACGGCAACCCGATTGCGAAGACCTGAGCGGGGCAGTGTGCGGCGTGCGTTGCACGCCGCTCGCGAGTGGCGATCGGTGCAAGCGGTGCTTGATTGCACGCGAGTTTGCGCCGGTCGAGACGGGTCGCATGCGCGCCCGTGTACCATTGCGTTTTTTCCGAATTTCAAGAAACGCTCGTGACTACGCAACAGACCCCCACCAATTCGCGTAAATCCCTCACTCTGCTGCAATTGCTCGGCCTCATCGGCGGTGTGGCTTTGATCGTTGCGATCGCGCTGAATCTGTTGGTTCAGACGCGCTGAGGCACTGCTTGCTCCGCGAGCGATGGCGATGGGAATGCCACTTCGGCTGCTGAAACGGCTCCGACCGTCATTGCCCGCGCCGTTGTCCCGTATGGCGTTTCGATCGTAGTTGCAGATTGCCGGCGCCAGCCAGGTGGAGAATGATGCGCCGGATGGAGGAAGGCCTGTCCGAGTCGTCTCCGCCCCTGGGGCGCGGCAGAGATTACCCATCGTCCGGGCGCTACTGCGGATTTAATCCGATCCGACGGAACCGATCCTGCCACGAATGACACTCGGCCAGCTTTGGCACTTTGGGATTCTTATGTGTCAAGCCTAAGCCAAATCACGTGCAGGACGACAGCATATGGCCAACGCGTCCCGGCACACACCAACCCACAGTCGTCGTGCGTCGGGACGTTGAAATCGCATCCGCTTTAGCGAGCCGCAAATGCGCGAATCAACTTGTTATACAGTGGCCGTTGTTCCTCGTTGGCACTCCACCACTGGCAAAGTTCCATGAGCCCTCCACCGAGATCCTTGAAGCCGACCGATTTGTAGAAAGTCTGCCCCGAGAACGCCATCAGCCTGACGGTACCGCCAAACCCCTTGCTTGCCGACATCGCAACGGCTTTTTCGATCAGCAACTCACCTGCTCCGGCAGCACCAGGGTGCGTGACGATGTTGTCGATCCAGAAAGCATCCTTTGCGTCTTCCTCTTTCGGAGAGACGCTGACGGTCATGATGCCGGTGGTATGTTCGCCAGCTGTTACCCGTACCGCATCCCCGGGCATGATTGACCCGTCGTTGACTTGATTCTGGATCATATCCACGACTTCTTCTACGGCACCGAGTCGGGTCGTCCAGTCCTCGTATTCCGTGGATTGTCTTGCTGCTCGAGGCGGTTATCGGCGGGCAGATTCGCCAAAATTCTCAATGCCCGCGCGAAGATTTTCGGCTTCCTGACGGACCCGAGAATTTTCAATCGAAGAAATCTGTACATGACGGCCGACTGGGTTAGCTCGCGTGGAAGTCTGCGGGCGTGTCTCCATCGCCGGCAATCCGGATAGCGCCCCCATGGCAGGCGCCGCCGTGGGAAATCTCTGAGTGCTGCCAGTCGCTTGTTGATGTGTCGAATGCGCTGAGGGTGCACCGTAACCACTCCTCGGGAGATCGAAGTTGCTGCCAAGCCGATGGGGATTTGCCACTTAGGTTGCCTCAATAGGTGCGAAAAAGAGCTGTTATATCCGACGGAGGCGAGATTGTTCTCGACCGAGGCGAACATATGAACATCTGTGAGAAGCACTATTTGAGATTCCCATTTCACATGCACTCGCGGATCGCCATGAGAATTTGCCAGCCAGCAAAAACTGATTCGCGATAACTGTTGCTGAGCGTTACGCGTTCTCTGCCGCAGTCTGGTTTTACACCGATGATCACCTGCAGGCAGTCCTCGTCCGAATCCTCCTCGCGGGCTTGCGTCTGGATGCCGTCGGCCCGTCAGTAGATCCGGCGCGCGGTGGAGACAGAGGCGAGAGTAGAAAGTACCGGCAAGAAGAACGGTCCCGCGAACACCCTCTGCGTGAATGTTTGGCACACTACGCCAATCGACGATTTCGCATGAGCGCGACCGACTTCATGACACGCATCGGATCACCCTTCGACCTCTCGCATCTCGAAGACGAATGGCTGGAAGCGGACGGCTTCGGCGGTTTCGCCTCGGGCACGGCCGGCATGCTGCGCACGCGTCGTTATCACGCGTTGCTGTTGAGCGCGACGCGCGCGCCGGGCGGGCGCATGGTGCTCGTCAATGGCGTGGAGGTGTGGCTCGAAGCGCACGGGCAACGCTTTCCGTTGAGCATGCAGCGCTATGGACCCGACGTGATCTACCCGGACCTGCGCGGGAGTCTCGATAGCTTCGATACCGTGCTGTGGCCGACGTGGCGGGTGCGGGTCGATGCACGGACGGTGGCGATAACTGAAGCGTTCGTCAGCAAGGCAACCGGCGCAACAGTGCTGCGCTGGCGGCTCGAAGGCAACGGCCTCGGCGATCTTGGCGTGCCCGTGCTGAAGGTCAGGCCGTTGCTGTCGGGCCGCGATTATCATGCGCTGCATCATGAGAATCCCGCGTTCAACTTCAGCGCGCAAATCAGCGGCGACCAGTCGTGCGTAAGCTGGCAGCCGTATGGCGGTTTGCCTGTCGTTGGCGCGGCGACGAACGGCGTCTACACGCATGCGCCCGACTGGTATCGCAACTTCTGCTACGTGCGGGAACAGGAGCGCGGGCTCGATTACCGCGAAGACCTCGCGACGCCCGGCGTCTTCAGCTTCGACATCGCAAGCGGCGAAGCGGTGATGATCCTCAGCGCTTCGAGTGCTTCGAGCGCTTCGGGGAAGTCGGACACGGCAACATCAATCCTAATTGCCAACGACAAAACCACAGCCGCCACCCACGCCGCCTATCTCGCCCAAACCGAACAGCAACGCCGCAACGCACTCGGCTCGCGCCTGCAACGTTCCGCCGATGCCTATATCGTCACGCGCAACGAAGGCCGCACGATGCTCGCGGGCTTTCCGTGGTTCACCGACTGGGGCCGCGACACCTTCATCGCGATGCGCGGCCTGCTGATCGCGTCGAACCGTCTCGACGACGCCGAAGCGATCCTGCTCGAATGGGCCGGCACGCTCTCGGAAGGCATGCTGCCGAACCGCTTCCCTGATTATGGCGACGCGCCCGAATACAACTCGGTCGATGCGTCGCTCTGGTTCGTCGTCGCCCTGCACGAGTATCTCGCGATGCAGCATGCGAGCGCCGCGACGCGCGCGCATCTGCAACAGGCGGCCGAAGCGATCCTCACCGGCTATACGAACGGCACGCGCTTCAACATCGCCGCCTGCGCCGACGACGGCTTGCTGCGCTGCGGCGTCCCCGGCGTGCAGCTTACGTGGATGGACGCGAAAGTCGGCGACTGGGTCGTCACGCCGCGCATCGGCAAGCCGGTCGAGGTGCAGGCGCTGTGGATCAACGCGTTGCGTATCGCCTCGGCATGGAACCCGCAGTGGCGGCAACCGGCCGAGCGCGCCACGCTCTCATTTCGCCAGCGCTTCGTCGACCCCGCCACGCAGGCGCTATTCGACAACGTCGACGTCGATCACGTACCCGGCACGGTGGATCGCGCGATCCGGCCGAACCAGGTCTTCGCGATCGGCGGTCTGCCGTTTCCGCTGCTCGAAGGCGCGGCGGCGCGCGCGGTGCTCGGTCAGGTCGAAGCGCAATTGCTCACGCCGCTCGGCCTGCGTTCGCTCGCGCCATCCGATCCCGCCTATCGCGGACACTACGGCGGCTCGCCGCTCGAACGCGACGGCGCTTACCACCAGGGCACGGTCTGGTTGTGGCTGATCGGGCCGTTCGTCGAAGCATGGCTGCGCGTGAACGGCGCGAGCGCGCCGAATCTCGCTCAGGCGAGGGCGCGTTTTCTCGCTCCGCTGTACGCGCATCTCGATTGCGCGGGCCTCGATCATCTGTCCGAAATCGCCGACGGTGATGCACCGCACACACCGGCGGGTACGCCGTTTCAGGCGTGGTCGCTCGGCGAATTGCTGCGCATCGAAAACCTGCTGGCCCGATTCGAGCGCGGCGGCGCGTAAACCGCGCTACGATGTGGGGCCGACCGCCAGGCCTGTTGCAAGGACTCCGTCATGCCACCGCTGCGCGCTGCCAATCTGCTTGCCACCGTCGAAGGTTCACGGCTGCATTCGGCCGAGTGCGGCCGCTGGCAGCGCTGGGGGCCGTATCTGAGCGAGCGCCAGTGGGGCACGGTGCGCGAGGACTACAGTGCCGACGGCACCGCGTGGGACTCCTTCCCGCACGACCATGCGCGCAGCCGCGCATACCGCTGGGGCGAGGACGGCCTTGCCGGTTTCGGCGACGACCGCCTGAGCTGGTGCGTGTCGCTCGCGCTCTGGAACCGCAAGGACCCGATCATCAAGGAGCGCCTGTTCGGCCTCACGAATGCGCAGGGCAATCACGGCGAGGACGTGAAGGAGCTGTACTTCTATCTCGACGGCACGCCCACGCATTCGTATATGCGCATGCTCTACAAGTACCCGCATGCGGCGTATCCGTACCAGGACCTCATCGAAGAAAACGCGCGGCGCGGCGGCGACATGCCGGAGTACGAAATTCTCGATACCGGCGTATTCGACGACGCGCGCTATTTCGACGTGCAGGTCGAATACGCGAAACATACGCCCGACGACATCGTGATGCGCGTGACGATCGAGAATCGCGCCGACGAAGCCGCCTCGCTCGACGTGCTGCCGCAAATCTGGGCGCGCAATTCGTGGTCGTGGAAGGAGAACAGCAACAAGCCGAAGCTCGTGATGGGCGCCGATCATGACGGCACGCTTCATCTCGTCGGCCATCATCCTTTGCACGAGCCGATTATCGTGACCGCGTGGTCGAAGGATGCGCCGCTTGCGTGGCTGTTCTGCGAAAACGACACCAACGTGAAGCGTCTTTTCAACGTCGACGGCGCGGGCCCGTTCAAGGACGGCTTCAACGATTACCTCGTGCACGGCGACGCAAATGCGATCCGTCACGATGCGGGCACCAAGGCCGGCGTGCATGCGGCGCTCGAACTCGGCCCGCATGCGCGCGCGGTCGTCTATCTGCGCTGGCGCACGCAAGCGGCCGGCGATGAAGCGCCGCTCGACGCCGATGCGGTATTCGCGCGCCGCCTCGCCGAGGCCGACGCATTCTATGGCGCGTTGCAACACGAGATCGCCGATGCCGATGCGCGCCTCGTACAGCGCCAGGCGCTCGCGGGCATGCTGTGGTCGAAGCAGTACTACCAGTACGACGTGCAGCGCTGGCTCGACGGCGATCCGTTGCAGCCGCGCCCGCCCGCCGAGCGCAAGCACGGCCGCAACGTGGACTGGCGGCATCTGTGCAATGCGGACATCGTGTCGATGCCCGACAAGTGGGAGTACCCGTGGTACGCGTCATGGGACCTCGCGTTTCACGCGGCCGCCTTCGCGCTGATCGATCCCGCGTTCGCGAAGAAGCAGTTGCTGCTGCTCGTGAAGGACCGCTATCAGCATCCGAACGGGCAACTGCCTGCCTACGAATGGGCGCTCGGCGACGCGAATCCGCCCGTGCATGCCTGGGCCGCGTGGCGCGTGTACGAGATCGATCGCGCGCTGACCGGCAAGGCCGATCGCGATTTCCTCGAACTCGTGTTTCACAAGCTGCTGCTGAATTTTTCGTGGTGGGTCAACCGCAAGGACGCCGACGGTCACAATATTTTCCAGGGCGGTTTTCTCGGGCTCGACAACGTCGGCATTTTCGATCGCTCGTCGCCGCTGCCGACCGGCGGTCATCTCGATCAGGCCGACGGCACCGCGTGGATGGCCGCGTATGCGCTCGACCTCATGCGCATCGCGCTCGAACTCGCGTACGCGAATCATGTGTTCGTCGATATCGGCGTGAAGTTCTTCGAGCACTTCCTGTATATCGCGGAAGCGGTGAGTTGCGACGACGACTGCGAGACGGGCCTGTGGGACGGCCAGGACGAGTTCTTCTACGACAAGCTGCGCCTGCCCGACGGCAGCAACATTCCGATGCGCGTGCGCTCGATCGTCGGGCTGATTCCGCTGTTCGCAGTGCACGTGCTCGAAGAGCGTCTGCACGGAGGCTTGCCGGGGCTGCGCGAGCGGCTCGTGTGGTTCCTCGAACATCGCCCCGATCTCGCGCGGCTCGTGTCGCGCTGGAACGAGCCCGGCAAGGGCAATGCGCTGTTGCTGTCGCTGCTGCGCGGCCATCGCATGAAGGCATTGTTGCGGCGCGCGCTCGACGAAAGCGAATTTCTTTCCGATCATGGCGTGCGCGCACTGTCGCGCTTTCATCGCGATCAGCCGTTCGTGTTTCAACACAACGGCAACAGCTTCTGCGTCAAATATCTGCCGGCCGAATCGGACACGCGCGTATTCGGCGGCAATTCGAACTGGCGCGGGCCGGTGTGGATGCCGGTCAACTATCTGCTGATCGAATCGCTATACGAATTCCACCGCTATTACGGCGACGATTTTCGCGTCGAGTACCCGACCGGCTCGGGGCAGAAGTTCTCGCTGGCCGAGATCGCCGACGAACTCGCGCGCCGCGCGACCACGCTGTTTCTGAAGAACCGGGACGGCGAGCGGCCCGTGATGGGCGCGTATCCGCTGTTGCAGGCGGACCCGCGCTCGCAGGATCTGGTGCTGTTCCACGAGTATTTTCATGGCGATAACGGCCGTGGCGTCGGTGCTTCGCATCAGACCGGCTGGAGCGGGCTCGTCGCGTTGTTGTTGCAGCCGCGCGCGATGGCCGCGTCGGGCAACGTGCCGCTCACTGGCGAGCCGGCGCTTGCGCCGGTCGCGTGAACGCGATTGAACTGTGCGGGTGCGCGTGTGGTCTTTCATATATCGCTATATCCAGTCCATTGGCTTGCACGAGTGAATCCCATGTCGACTCCATCGAATACTCCCGCTGCTTCTTCCGCTCAAAATGACGCGACACCCGCGCGCAGCTGCAAGGTCAGCGCGAGTCCGCACGATGCGTTGCCCTCGCCGGCCGGCAAGAATCCGGCGCCGCCCTGCACGCTCGTGATCTTCGGCGCGGGCGGCGATCTGACCAAGCGTTTGTTGATGCCCGCGCTCTACAACCTCGCGGTCGACGGCCTGCTCGACGGCGGCATGAAGATTGTCGGCGTCAATCATGGCGCGCGCGAAACGGCCGCATGGCGCGACGATCTGCACACGTCGCTACAGCAGTTCGCCGCCGATAAAGCCAGCACCTTCCACGCCGGCAAGCTCGACGACGACGCGTGGAACTGGGTCGCGCAACGCCTCGAATACATGGCGGGCGAGTTCGAATCCGACGACACGTTCGCGCAATTGAAGCAGAAACTCGCGCAATCGCCGGGTGGCAACGTGATCTTCTATCTCGCGGTTGGCGCGCGCTTTTTCAAACCGATCGTCGAGCATCTCGGCAAGGCCGGTTTGCTGAAGGAAGGCGAGAGCGCGAACGACGGCTTTCGCCGTCTCGTGATCGAAAAGCCGTTCGGCACCGATCTCGCCTCGGCGCGCGATCTGAACGCGCATATCCTGCAGTACGCGCAGGAATCGCAGGTGTATCGCATCGATCATTTTCTCGGCAAGGACACCGTGCAGAGCATTCTCGCGGTGCGCTTCGCGAATGCGCTATTCGAGCCGATCTGGCGGCGCGAGTACATCGAGAGTGTGCAGATTACCGCGGCGGAAACGATCGGCGTGGAAGGGCGCGGCAAGTTTTACGAGCAGACCGGCGCGTTTCGCGACATGGTGCCGAACCATCTGTTCCAGTTGCTCGGCATGGTCGCGATGGAGCCGCCCAATTCGTTCGATGCCGAAGCGGTGCGCGACAAAAAGGCCGACATCTTCGACGCGATCCAGCCGCTCACGCCCGACGACGTCGTGTTCGGCCAGTACGAAAAAGGGCCGGCCGGCATCGGCTATCGCGAGGAGCCGGACGTCGCGCCCGGCAGCACGACCGAAACCTATGCGGCGGCGCGTGTGTTTATCGAGAACTGGCGCTGGGCGGGCGTGCCGTTCTATCTGCGCACGGGCAAGCGGCTTGCCGTGCGCCGCACCGAAATCTCGGTGCAACTGAAGCCGGTGCCGTTCCGTCTGTTTCGCGATACACCGGTCGATGCGCTTACGCCGAACGTGCTGACCCTGCGCATCGATCCCGCACACGGCACGAGCTTCGACTTCAACGTGAAGACGCCGGGGCCGGTCATGCAGGTCGGCGCGGTGCAGTCGTCGTTCGATTACGCCGACTTCTTCGCGGAGCGCGCGAACGTCGGCTATGAAACGCTGCTCTACGACTGCATGCTCGGCGACGCCACGCTGTTCCAGCGCGCCGACAGCATCGAGACGAGCTGGTGCGCGGTCGACGACGTGCTGCATCCGAAGCGCGGCGGTGCGCTTGCCGTACACGGCTATGCGGCCGGCAGCGAAGGGCCGGCCGCGGCCGATGCGCTGCTCGCGCGCGACGGTCATGCATGGCGGCCGTTGCAGCGAAGCGCGGTGGAGAAGAAGTGAGCGCGGCATCCGCCAATTCTGCCAATGCAGATAGGCAATCGTATCAACCACATTCGGGGGGATATCGTGGCGACACGCAAGAAGAGCGCGGTAAAGAAGAGTGCAGTGAAGCAGAGCGCGGCAAAACGGAGCGCAATGAAACAGGCCACACCGAAACGGAGTGTCTCGAAGGGCGGCGGCGAAAACATTCTCGCGATCGACGTCGGCGGTACGGGACTGAAGGCTGCGATCATCGATGCCGATGGCCGGATGAAAACGGAGCGCGTGCGCGTGGCCACGCCGCATCCGTGCACGCCCGATCAACTGGTGGACGCGCTCGCGCAACTCGTCGCGCCACTCGTCGAACAGGCGCCGCCCACGCTGATGTCGATCGGCTTTCCGGGCGTGGTGCGCAATAACCGCATCCTGACCGCGCCGCATTTCGGCGTCGAGGGCTGGCACGACATTCCGCTCGCGGATGCGCTCGCGCGGCGCCTCGGCGGCTTGCCCGTGCGCATGATTAACGACGCCGAAATGCAGGGCTTCGCCGCGATCCAAGGGCATGGCCTCGAATTCGTGCTGACGCTCGGTACGGGCGCGGGCACTGCGATGTTTCGCGATGGCGAGCTGATGCCGCATCTCGAACTCGCGCATCATCCGGTCAGCAAGAAGGGGGTGGCCTACGACGAATACATCGGCGAGGCGGCGCGCGCGACGGTCGGCAACAAGCGCTGGAATCGGCGCGTCGAGAAAGTAATCGGCATTCTCAATGCGCTCGTGAATTACGACAAGCTGTGGATCGGCGGCGGCAATGCGGCGCGTCTCAAGTTCGAATTGCCGGCGAACGTGGCGACCGTCTCGAACGACGCGGGGATCGAGGGCGGCGCGCGTTTGTGGCATCCGCTGTCGGTGCGCGAGACGCGGCAGTTGCCGGAAGCGAATCAGCGTACTGGCCCGTTCAAGTGGCGGTAAGTGGTGGACTGCGCGAGGCGGGTGCCTCGCGTTGCGTTGTCGCGCGGGCTGGCTAGCTAGCGTTTGAACTCGCTCGCGGTCTTGCGCAGGCTGAACGTTTTGCCGTCGAATGCGTAGTGGTAGGTGCCGTGTTCCGCGCTTTCGTTGCGACTGCCGCGCACGATCAGCAGGCAACTGTCGGCGCGATAGGCGAGCGGCTCGGTCACGTCGATCGGCCAGTCGGAAACGGTGAACGGCAACGAGGTGACGCGGCCTGTTTTTACGTCGATGGCCGCGGCCATCACGCATCCAGCGCCGCATCCCCATGTCGCGAGAATGTAGTGGCCCGCGAAATTCACCGACCCCCGCGCGGCGTTGCGGATGACGCTGCTGTAGCGCTTGGCCTGGGCGTCGGTGAAGGTCAGGCGTGGCACGGGGCCGTGTTTTGCCGCGACGGCGACGGGGCAATCCGCGAAACCGGGAAGCGACCCGGCGCGGGCCGCACCGGGCAGCGTACCGATCATGCCAATCATGAAGACCGCAAGGAGCGAGGACGTTACCCGCATTGTTCAGTACCCATTGTTCAATACCTATAGGGCTGCGGCCGGAATGCCCGGCGACAGAGTGAGTGGAGTGTGAGATTGGCGCACTATGCCAGCGGTTCTGTCTCGAAACAACGTTCTCGCGGGAGAGGCCGCCTAAGCCGCCGCGCGTGCGCGTTCCTGCCGAAGCCCTCAACGATTTTCCAGCCAGAGAGACTTAAATGATCCGAAGCAATCTCAACATCGTCCGGCGCCTCTCCTCAGTCGGCGTTTGCGCGCTGCTTGCCTGGGCGAGCGCACATGCCTACGCGGTGCAGGCGTTCGCTCTGTCGTCGCCTGGACTCGCCGATGGCGGCACGCTCGATGCGCGCCATGCCGCGAGCGCGAACAATTGCGGTGGCGGCAACGTGTCGCCGGCGCTGCAATGGCAGAACGCGCCGGTCGGCACGAAGAGTTTCGCCGTCACGATTTTCGATCCCGACGGCGCGAAGGGCCTCAGCATCGTGCATTGGATCGTGTACGGCATCGCGCCGACCACGATGGGGCTCGCTGCGGGCGAGGCAGCGCCGCCGGGCAGCGTCGCGGGTACCAATCGCACCGGTGGTCCCGGCTATTACGGGCCGTGTCCGCCGGTCGGCGAGGTGCCGCATCACTACATCGCGCAGGTCTATGCGCTCGATCTGCCGCCCAGCGCGCTGCCGGCCGGCTTGACGCGGGACGCGTTCCTCGCGGCGATCAAGGATCATGTGATCGCCGCGACGAGTACCGTGCTGCGCTATGGACGCTGAAGTATTGAAGTACTTCAGCGCTGAAGCGCTGAACTAGCGCGCCGCATCCCCCCAGCGATACTGCACGCTCGCCTCATCGAGTTGTGCCTTGATTTCGCTATCGAGCACGAAGTCGACGGTCGCGAGCGTGTCGGTCAGCTGCTCGGCGCGGCTCGCTCCGATGATCGCCGACGTGACCAGCGGATTGGCGAGTACCCATGCGAGCGAAATCTTCGTGAGCGACTCGCCGGTCGGCGCGACGATCGACTTGAGCCGCTCGATCGTCTCGAACTCGCGTTCGTGCCAGTAGCGCTCCTGATACATCGCGCCGGCCTTGCCGACGCTCCCGGTGAAGCGTCCTTCGGTGGGTGCCGTGTCGTGACGGTGCTTGCCGGTCAGCAGGCCGCCCGCGAGCGGGTTATACGGCATCACGGCCAGTTGCTCCTCGGCGGCGAGCGGCAGCAGTTCGCGCTCGATCTGCCGGAACAGCAGGTTGTAGCGCGGCTGGACCGACACGAAACGCGCGGCGCGCAGCACGTCCGCGCGTCCCAAGGCGCGCGCGAGCCGGTAGGCGAGGAAGTTCGAGACGCCGATATAGCGCGCCTTCCCCGAACGCACGATCACGTCGAGTGCTTCGAGCGTTTCGTCGAGCGGCGTTTTCGCGTCGTCGGAATGGAGCTGGTAGAGGTCGACGTAGTCGGTGCCGAGGCGGTGCAGCGATGCGTCGATCGCATCGAGCAGGTGCTTGCGCGAGGCGCCCTGATCCCATGCCGAGGGGCCCATCTTGCCGACCGCCTTGGTCGCGACGATGAAGCGCTCGCGCTTGCCCTTCAGCCAGCGCCCGACGATTTCCTCGGTGCGCCCGGCCACGTTCTCGCTGCTGCCGAGCGGATAGACGTCGGCGGTGTCGATGAAATTCACGCCGGCATCGGCGGCCGTGTCGAGGATGCGGTGCGAGGCGGCTTCTTCGGTTTGCAGGCCGAAGGTCATGGTGCCGAGGCACAGGCGCGAAACGGTCAGGCCGGTGCGGCCGAATTGGCGGTATTGCATAGATCGACTCCAGAGAGGGGAACGGAAACCTGCATAAGCGTAACCGGACAGCGGTGTTGTAAAAAGGATAAACGGACTTGCGATCCCGTGCGTTCAACCGTCACTCGCGTTTGTTATTTATTTGAAAGTAAATTTGTAATGTTTGGATGAATCAAGGCCTTGCTGTTGTGAGGAGAGGCATGAATTAGACTTTACTAAACGTAATAAAACTGAGCGAGATCAGCCTTAAAAATTACAAAATACTTTCGTTAGTAAAGCGCGGAAATAAATTCCTTACGCGAAGTAATACAGGTCGAGATTGCTGGCGCATCATGCATATGGAATGATAGTGATTCTCATTTAAACCAAGCCAGCCATCCCGTCATCTCCGGTCGAAAAATGGAGAGCGGCAGCCAGCCAATTGCGGCTTTGTCATGAATTGCATGCCGGACATGCGAATTCGACAAGCGCATTCCTGACGGGATATCCATGCTCAACCACACGCCGCTCGCGACAGCGCTTGCGCTAGCTTTTACCGTTCCTTTCGCGACCCCGGTGATCGCGCAGACCGCTCCGCAAAGCGCACTGCAACCGGCTGCCGCGAGCGCGCCGGCAACAGCGCCGCATAGCGCGACGACGCTCGCCCAGAACAACGCGACCAACGCGCCGACCGCCGACGGACAGACGCTGCCGACCATCGGGGTGCAGGGGCAAGCCGTTCAGCAGGACTTCCAGGCCGAGCGCTCGAGCGTCGGCGCGAAAACGCCGACCGCGTTGCGCGACATTCCGCAGACCGTCACCGTGATCAATCGCGACCTGCTCGCCTCGCAAGGCGCGACGTCGTTTACGGACGCGCTGCGCAACGCGCCGGGGGTGACGATCGGCGCGGCCGAAGGCGGGCAGATCGGCAACAACATCAACCTGCGCGGCTTCACCGCGCAAAACGACATCTATCTCGACGGCTTCCGCGATCGCAACCAGTACTACCGCGACACGTTCGATCTCGAATCGCTCGAAGTGCTGTACGGCCCGTCGTCGATGCTGTTCGGCCGCGGCTCGACCGGCGGCGTCATCAACCAGGTCAGCAAGAAGGCGAACCTGACGGATTCGGCGGAAGTCTCCGGCATGATCGGCACCGACGACCGCTATCGCTCGACCGTCGACGTGAACCACAAGCTCACCGACACCTCGGCGATCCGCCTGAACGCATTCGGCCAGAGCCTCGGCTCGACGCGCGACGTCATGAAAAGCAAGGACTTCGGCATCGCGCCGGAAGTGCGCTTCGGCATCGGCACGCCGACCGAGATCACGCTGTCCGCGCTGATCCAGCACAACGACGACATGCCCGACTACGGCATCCAGGCGCTGAACGGCCGGCCCTCGCCGGTGCCGAAGAACACGTTCTACGGTTTGACCAGCGACCGCACGATCCAGGACGTGCAGATCTTCACGGCGGCGATCAAGCACAAGTTCTCCGACGACCTCACGCTGACCAACCAGACGCAGCTCTCGCACTCGATGACCGACGCGCGCGAAACCGCGCCGCAAGCGGTGCTGCCCGGTTCGCCGTCGGCCACCGCGCTGACCAACGGCAACTTCACGACGCTGTCTCCCTCGCAGTTGTTCATCAAGCTGCAGAGTCATGACCGCGTGATCGAGAATCACGCGATCTACAACGACACGATGCTCGAATACAAATTCAATACCGGGCCGATCAAACACGACGTGATCGCCGGTGTCGAAGTGGGCCACGACAGCTATACGAACCAGGCCTATACGCGCAACAACCTGCCGATCGTGCCGATGCTCAATCCGCCGATCATGGGCACGCCGTCGAACGTGACGACCACGGTCGGCAACTATGCCGATTCGAGTGCGAACGAAATTGCCGCCTACCTGAACGATACGATCACGCTGACGCCGCAATGGAAGGTGATCGGCGGTCTGCGCTGGGATCGCTTTTCGGCCGAGATTCATAACACGATCAGTGCGCCGGCTTACGCGAGTCAGACCAACGACTTCACGAGCGTGCGCGCCGGCGTGATCTATCAGCCGACCGACTGGCAGTCGTACTACGTATCGTACGGCACGTCGTTCAACCCGTCGCTCGAAACGCTGACGGTGACGAACCTCACGCAGAACCTCGCGCCGGAATCGACGAAGTCGTATGAAGTGGGCGGCAAGTGGGACCTGTTCGGCGGCAACATTTCGCTGACCTCGGCGCTGTTCCGCGAAGAGATGGACAACGCGCGCACCCAGGTCTCGCCGACCGAATACTCGCTGGCCGGCGACATTCGCGTGGACGGTTTTCAGGCGGGCGTGACCGGGCACATCACCGACAAGTGGCAGATTTTCGGCGGCTACACCTATATGGACGCGATCATCCTGAAGGCCGCCGACGGCACTCAGGGTCACACGCCGGCCAATACGCCGCGCAACACGCTGACGCTCTGGACGACTTATGCGATCACGCCGCACTGGGAAATCGGCGGCGGTCCGATCTATATGTCGCCGCGTTATGCGTCGAACACGAACTACGTGAAGGTGCCGGGCTATACGCGCTGGGACGCAACCGCTGCCTATCACGCTAAGAAATTCGACGTGCGCCTGAACCTGCTGAACCTGACCAACAAGTACTACTTCGATGCGCTGATTCCGTCCGATGGCGGACGTTCGGTGCCGGGAATCGGCCGCACGCTGCTCGCGACGTTCGATTACCGCTTCTGACGCGGCAAGCGCATCGCTGAGCCATCACAATCTGTTGCGTACCTGGAGTGAAACGTGAGCGTATCGGACACAATCGACCTTCAACCGCTCGCCGTCGGCGAACACGAGACGCACGAAGCGCACGAACCACGGCGGCTCGATGGCGATGAACTGAAGCTGCGCCGGCAGCGCTCGCGTCGCGCGACGTTCATCAAATGGCTGCGCAAGGTGCATGGCTGGATCGGCTTGTGGGGCGCCGCGCTCGGTCTGCTGTTCGGCACGACCGGGTTCTTTCTGAACCATCGCGGCGGGCCCCTCAGGGTATCGACCGGCGAGCCGCAGGTGTCCGTCGTGCAGGTGCCGTTGCCGCAACCGGCGCCCGAGTCGCCGCGCGAACTCGCGAAGTGGCTCAGGCATGAGTTGAAAATCGCGGGCAATCCGGGCCGCGTGCAGAAGGAGTCAGGGCATCCGGTTGCGTGGGGCGATCGTAACGTGATGCAGCCCGAGCACTGGCAACTGAATTTCGCGTCGCCGAAGGAGAATACCTCGGCCGAGTACTGGGTCGGCAATAACTATGTGACGGTCAAGCGCAGCGCCAACACCTTCCTCGCGATGTTGACGAACCTGCACAAGGGCGTCGGCCTGAGCGTTGGCTGGGTGTTGTTGATCGATACGCTCGCGGGCAGCATCATTCTGCTGTCGCTGACCGGCGTGTTGCTGTGGACCGAGTTGAACAGGCGCAAGACCGTCGGCGCGGTGCTCGTGCTTGGATCGATTGCGGCTGCCGTGTGCATGGGCATGATGTAAATGCGCGCATGGCCTGGCTATGCAGCGCAGGCTATGTTCGATGTTTCCGAAGCGCGTCGAGCCCGTTTATCCGGGCTCGTCGCACGCGCTTACCTACGTTGTTGCATCATGGCGTTTGCAGGGCCCCGTCGCGCAAGCGCGTTTGAGTCCACGTCGTGACCGTGTTTTCGCACGGATATTGGGCAGCTTGTGCTTCGTCGATGTCCACGCCGAGTCCCGGCTTGTCGTTGGCGTACACGTGACCGTTCCTGAATTCGGGCAAGCCCGGGAATACGTCGAGCAATGCGGCCTTCGGTCCCTTCAGTTCCTGAATCACGAAATTCGGCGGCTCGGTTCCCGACCACTCCTGAACGCCAAAATTGCGCGACGCCAGATCGATATGGATGTTCGCCGCATGCGCGAGCGGCGACATATCACCGGGACCATGCCATGCCGTTCTCACGCCGAACTGCTCGGCGAAGATCTGCAATTTGCGGCCCGCGGTGATGCCGCCGATCTGGCTCAGATGGACTCGAATGAAGTCGATCAAGCGTTCCGTAATCAGGAAGCGCCATTCATAAGGATTATTGAAGAGTTCGCCTTGTGCCAATGGCGTCGTGGTCTTTTCCCGTAACTGGCGCATCCATTCGCCTTCTTCCAGCGCGATAGCGTCTTCGAGGAAGAACAGTTCGTATTGTTCGAGTTCGCGCGCGAACCGGATGGCCTCGACCGGCTTCAGCCTTTCGTGCACGTCGTGACACAGTTCGACGTCGAAGCCGACCCGGCTGCGGATGCCGTCGAACAGCTTGAGCGTTTCGCGCTGGTACTTCCGGCTATCCAGATACACGCCATCGAGGGCGCCGGCCGGTGCGGTCGATGGCGCCTTGCCATACACGCCGCCGCCATAGCCGCCGCTCTGGCAGCGAATATGCGTGATGCCCTGCTCGCGGTACTTCTGGATGTTCTCGCAAAGCTCGCTGAGATCGCGGCCGTCGGCGTGACGGTAGATGGGCACGCCCTCGCGGCATTTGCCGCCGAAAAGCTGGTACAGCGGCAGGTTCGCCATCTTGCCCTTGATATCCCACAGCGCCATGTCCACGCCGGAAATCGCGTTGTTTTCGATCGGGCCATTGCGCCAGTACGCGTTCTGGTGCATCAGTTGCCATGTTTCCTCGATCGCTTCGGCGTCGCGGCCGATCAGCAACGGCCGCAAATACTCCTCGATCAGACACTTGACGGCAAGGTGACGGTACGCGAACGTCGCGCATCCAAGGCCATATAGGCCCGGCTGATTCGTCTCGACCTTCACGACGATCAGGTTGATGCCTTCGGGCGCGGTCAGGATGACCTTGACATCGGTAATAAGCGTAGCCATTTCAGTTTCTCGGTGGCGGCGGAGTTAGTGGGTTTCCGTGGCGGCCGGCAGTGCCCCGTCGCGCTGTGCGCGTTGCGCCGGAGCGCCGGGAAGCAGCATCGTCAGGATCACGGACAACAGCAGCGTGACCGCCATGAAGACATAGGAAGCGGCGGGGCTGCCGGTCGCGCCGTTCAGGTAGCCGACCAGCCACGCGCCGAGGAATGCGCCGAGTGCGCCGCTCGCATTGATGAAGCCGATCGCGCCGCCGAGCACGTTGCCGGGAATCAGTTCCGGCACGAGCGCGAAGAACGGTCCATATGGTGCGTACATCGTGGCGCCTGCCACGACGAGCAGCCAGAACGAAATCCAGAAATGCGCGCTGCCGATCAGGAACGATGCGACCAGCGCGAGCGTGCCCGTCAACAGCAGCGGCCAGACGAACAGTTTGCGATTGCGGGTCTTGTCGGAGAGCCAGGACGCAATCAGCATCAGCGCGATGGCGCCGACATAGGGCACGGCCGCGAGCCAGCCGACCGAGACGATGTCGATTTGCGCTGCCATCTTGAGGATCGACGGCAGCCACATGATGAAGCCGTACACGCCGACGCTCCACAGCGCATGAATCGAGCAGAACTTCAGAACCGTCGGCGAACGGAAGGCTGCCTTGTAGTCGCGCACCGGCGCGATATGGGCCTGCTCGGCGACGAGGCGCCTTTCGAGTTCGGCCTTTTCGGCGTCGCTCATCCAGGGCGCGTCGGCGGGACGGTCCCGGACCGTGAACCACCACACGATGGCCCAGACCAGCGCGGGCATGCCTTCGAGCACGAACATCTCGCGCCATCCGAAGCTATGCACGAGGTAGCCCGATACCACCGACATCCACAGCACCGTTACCGGGTTGCCGAGGATCAGATAGGTGTTCGCGCGCGAGCGTTCGCTGCGCGTAAACCACCGGCTGATGTAGAGCAGCATCGACGGCATCACGGCGGCCTCGACCACGCCGAGGACGAAGCGCAGCGCCATCAGCATCGGAATGTTGCTCACCACGCCGGTTGCGGCCGCGCAGATTCCCCACAGGATCAGGCTGAAGAAAATCAGCTTCCTGACGCTGTGGCGCTGCGCATAGATTGCGCCGGGCACCTGAAACAGGCAGTAGCCGAGGAAGAACAGCGAGCCGATCAGCGACGACATGCCGTGCGAAATGCCGAGGTCCTTGTCGATGCCGGCCGCCGAGGCGAAACCGTAATTGGCACGGTCGAGATAGGCGAGACTGTAAGTAATGAAGATGATGGGCATGAGATACCACCACCTTTGTGTTGCGACGGGTTTGACGTCTTCCATGATGTCTCCTGGATTAATGCGGCATACTAATTAAATAGTCGACTCACCCGTTTTGGGTGAGTCGTGTCCTGATGAGGTTTCCGAAGGTGTTCCGCTTCAGAGTACGGCGAGCCAGCCGCCGTCGACGAAGATGATTTGCCCGTTCACGTAGCTCGATGCCGGCGACGACAGATAGACCGCAGTGCCCACGAGTTCTTCCGGCTTGCCCCAGCGTTGGGACGGGTTGCTGCTCTTCACCCACGCATCGAAACTCGCATTTTCGATCAGCGGCTTGTTCATGTCGGTCAGGATGTAGCCCGGCCCGATCGCGTTCGCCTGAATGTTCGACGACGCCCACTCGGCGCTCATGGCGCGCGTCAGCATCTTGATGCCGCCTTTGGCCGCCGTATAGGCGCCGACGGTTGCGCGCGCCGCTTCGCTCGTCAGCGAGCCGATATTGACGATCTTGCCGCCGGTGCCGCGCGCGATCATGCGCTTCGCGGCATGCTTCGCGACGATGAACGCGCTCGTCAGATTGGTGTCGATCACGCGTTGCCAATCGGTGAGTTCGAGTTCGACGAGCGGCTTGCGAAACTGAATGCCCGCGTTGTTGATGAGGATGTCGATCTGCACGCCTGCCGCGTCCCACGCCTCGAAGGCCGCCACGACCGCTGCTTCGTCGGTCACGTCGAAGGCGCGCCCCTGCACGTCCAATCCTTTCGCGGCGAGACGCTCGACCGCGTCCGCCACCGTGTCCGCGCGCGTGCCGTTCAGTACGACGCGCGCGCCGGCCGTCGCGAGACCTTCCGCGAGCGCGAAGCCGATACCGCGGGCCGAGCCGGTCACGAGCGCGGTGCGCCCGGTCAAGTCAAAAAGCTGGGTCATCTCATCTTCCTTTTCAATGTGTCGAAACCGGGCGTACGGGCGCCCCTCGCGGCCCGTTATGCGGGCGCGATGCATGCGTCGTCGTAGAGGCGAATCGGCTCAGGCCGGCTTGCCGTTCACCGTCGATGCGAGTTTGGCCCGATCCTCGAAATCCTGTTCCGCGCGCCGGATCAGCGTGAGCACCGCCTGTTCGGCGGCAACGCCGTCGCCTTGCTCGATCGCGACGCACAGGGCCTCGTGCATCGGCAGCGAACGCGCGGGGCCGCCGGCGATTTCGGAACTCAGTTCGAAGCTCGTGCGCAAAATCGCCGATAGCGCGTTCTGCATCTGCTCGACGAACTGGTTGTGGCAAGCGGTGAGAATCGCGCCATGAAATGCGAGGTCGGCCGGCACATATTCGCCGTGACCGGCAACCGCCCGCTCCATCGCGTTATAGGCGCGGCGGATGGCCTTTTTGTCTTCCGCCGTGGCGCGCAAGGCGGCGAGCCTGGCCGCATTGGGCTCGATGATCAGACGCAATTCCATCAGGTCCTGGATCAGGCTCGCATCGGCGCTGCTCGCGCGAGCCCGCCAGGTCATCACGTCCGGATCGAACAACTGCCACTGCGACCGAGGCAGGACGACCGTGCCGTAGCGGCGCCGGACCTGAAGCATGCCCTTTGCCGACAGCGACTTCATGGTCTCGCGGATCGTGATCCGGCTCACCTGCAGTTGTTCGGCCAGCTCGGGTTCGGACGGAAGAACGTCGCCCGGAGCGAATTTGCCGGAGCAGATTTGCTCGCCCATCTGATTGAGAACCTGTCGATGCAGGGTCGCCATGCTACCTTCTCTATGTCATACGTATGATGTAGAAAGATAAGCGTGGTGCATTTTCCTCGCAATCAGGGTTGACCCTGGCGAGAGGTGGGGGCGTGGCTCGTCAGGTTGATTGCTTACTTGAGGTAAAAATTAGTCCAATTCCTATAGACCGTGGGGTGGGGGCTTTCGATACTGTGGGTTCGCCCGTCGCGCCAAGGGCGTCAGCACGAAATCCGATTGACAGGAGAAAGCCAGGAATGCCCGCTAGACGCACACACAAGGTTGGCAACCATATCGTGGAGATCAATCAGCCAGGCCTCACCAGCGCCGGCAGAATCCCGACCTACGCACTCTGCTCGGCCGAGCGCTGGGGGATGCGCTTTTCTGATCTGGATCCGGAGCGCAAGGGGAAGCTTATGTTTCCGGTTGCCAGGGATTACGCGTTTGCGGTGGAGTTACTGTTCGAGAAGATCCAGTGGGGGAATACTTTCTTTGGGAAAGGGGGGCCGGAGAAGGTGCTCAGGTGGCCGGTTGACCGATCGGGACAAGACTTTCTGATTGAAGCGATAAAGCCGCTCATTACGAAGGCGATGACCGATCGACCGGAGGCTGGGGGTATGCCAGGGA